>NZXM01000023.1 GCA_002701965.1 Methanobacteriota archaeon
CCATTGGTCGGGGTCAATCACTGTGTTGCCCATATTGAAGTAGGACGTGAAAGATGCGGTTGCGATGATCCAGTCCTGTTGTATGCAAGTGGTGGCAATACACAAGTGATTGCCAGATTGGACGGCAGATATCGTGTACTTGGTGAGACTTTGGACATAGGAATTGGAAATATGTTGGATAAATTTGCACGTGAGCAGGGCATTCCATTTCCTGGTGGACCTAAAATCGAGCAATTGGCGAATCAGTGGTTAGAATCTAATCCACACCCCACTCTTGACGGACTTGAGTTACCATATGCGGTACAGGGTATGGATTTGGCTTTTTCAGGAATCCTTAATGCTGCGCTAAATCTAGTTGAAAAAGGGAAACCATTGGAAGCAGTGTGCTGGTCCCTACAGGAGCATGCCTTTGCAGCATGTGTTGAAGTCGCAGAAAGAGCGATGGCGCATGCAGGTAAGTCAGAATTACTACTTGGTGGAGGAGTTGCTTGTAATGAGCGACTACGCAGTATGTGTGACATGATGTCAAAAGATCGATTTGCGTCATCCCATGTACCGATTAAGCCCCTTTGTATCGATAATGGTAGTATGATTGCAACACTCGGTC
This sequence comes from Methanobacteriota archaeon, assembly GCA_002701965.1. Taxonomy (GTDB): domain Archaea; phylum Thermoplasmatota; class Poseidoniia; order Poseidoniales; family Thalassarchaeaceae; genus MGIIb-P. The sequence continues at coordinate 608 of NZXM01000023.1, forward strand.
GGCTACAATTGCTATGGGGCGAACCTACACGTCTGGATGAATCAGGTGTAAGACAGGATTTGCGTACGGACGAAACACCGATACTTTGGAATTAGGAGTGCAGAAAGCCAACCCTTATTGCGGGCCGGCTAGAGGTCCGGTTGGAGGAAGTAAGACTTGGGTGCGAGGGATGAGCCATCAAATCCGTTCAAGAACCCTAGAAAGTCTACTCCTGACAGTAATAAGGCCCCCAAGGGAGGCCATAAATCAGGTCGTAATCGTGGTCAATCTGGACCCCCTGCACCACCTGGAAATAAGCCGAAAGCCCCTCCAATTGCACCTGCTGGAAATGCAGCAAAAAAAACTGCCAAAAAAGAGGGTCCTAGTTCCCCTGCACGGGCTGGAAAAAGTGTTGGATTACGTAAGAAATCTAATGAAAAACAAACCGAATTACAGCGCAAAACTGATGAGCGGGCGCGAGAGTTAATCGAGGCGACGCGCATCAAGGCTACAGAAACCCAAACTGCGAAAGAAGAATCCTTTCAAAAAAAGAAGGAACCAACGAACCCTTTCAAGAAACAAGCTAAGCCTGCACCTCAGCAGCGAAGAGGTGGTCGACACGGTAAACGTAACCGACCCCAGGGTCCGACCAAGCGTGTCAAAAAATTGAATCAAGGCAAGTCGATGGAATTCAAATATGACTTGAGACGGATTTTAGAGGACGAGGATGTCGAAGATGAACACCGCTCCAATATTCTTAGCCAAACCATTGCCAAAGGTCAACGTCAAGGTGTTGAAGAAGCCAAGGCATTCTTGGATGAAAAGGTGAAAGCGGGCATCATTAACGATAGATGCTACCAAAGGATTGAGAAACTAATCGACTCTTTGACAACACGTAGGTGATAATATGACATCAATTGAGGCAAACACAGTAGCGACGGTTCACTATACAGGTACATTTCCGGACAGTGGGCAGATATTTGATACAAGCCAAGGTTCGGATCCCTTGATTTTCTTAGTCGGACATCGTAAGATGATTCCCGGTTTTGAACGTGAAATCATGGGTGCGAAATCTGGTGACACTCGATCATTTACTCTTGAACCTGAAGATGCATATGGGCACCCGACAGATGCTCTGCTGCAAGAGGTTCCTAGAGCAATGTTTCCAGCCGAAATGCCGCTTGATTTGGGAATGATGCTGATGTCAGATGCTGGCCCATTTAGAGTGGTTGCCATTACTGATTCCACGATTAGATGTGACTTTAATCCACCAATGGCCGGAAAAATTTTGCACTTTGAAGTTGAAGTAATTGATGTCAGACCAGCCGACGACAGTGAAGTCGCACATGGTCACGTACATGGGCCCGGTGGAGTCGAGCACAAGGAGGATTGCAATACTGAAGTAAGCGAAAATCCTAGCTGTAAACCGGATAAATCATGCTGTGGAACGGAATGACGGAACGATTGTATGCGTCAACCATTTCGTCGGAGCGAGGAATCCCCGTGAAATTGCGAAAGGAATCTTTTGAAACCCTTGGTGGTTTGCCGATTTCTGATGTACCCACGGTCGATGACATAATTGTTAATTCCGAATTTCCTGGCCAAGCTCCATACACTCGTGGAGTCCATGAGACCATGTACAGGAGCCGTTATTGGACAATGCGGCAATATGCAGGATTCAGTAGTGCCGAAGAAACCAACAAGCGATTTCTAACACTGCTTAATCGAGGGCAAAGTGGACTTTCAGTTGCTTTTGATTTGCCCACACAGTTGGGCATGGACAGTAATGATCCACTTAGTTTGGGTGAAGTTGGTCGTGTCGGAGTCGCCATCGATTCGATCCTAGACATGCGGGCATTATTTGATCAAATAGAGTTAGACCAAGTATCTACATCGATGACAATTAATAGCCCTGCAATCATATTACTCGCACTATATGTTGCAGTATGTGAGGAACAAGGTGGGGACACGAGAAAGATACGGGGCACGGTGCAAAATGATATTTTGAAGGAATATATCGCTCGTGGCACGCATGTTTTCCCTCCAGAACCTAGTATGCGCTTGATTACTGATTTAATCAGTCACTGTGCTGAACACCATCCACTTTGGAATACAATTAGTATCTCAGGATATCACATTCGTGAAGCNGGNGCAACTGCCGTNGAAGAAATNGCTTTTACNCTTTCAAATGCCTTGGCTTATGTTGATGCTGCNATTTNCACAGGCATGGATGTCGATGAATTTGCACCTAGATTGTCATTCTTCTTTGGTTGCCACAATGATTTCTTTGAAGAGGCTGCGAAATTTCGTGCTGCTAGAAAACTTTGGNACCATNTCATGACTGAGCGTTACGCTCCAAAAAATCCCAAGTCNACGATGTTACGATTCCACACACAAACTGCTGGTGTGACATTGACAGCNCAACAACCGCTGAACAATGTGGCACGGGTTTCATATCAAGCANTGTCTGCAGTATTGGGCGGAACCCAATCGCTNCANACCAATTCGTATGACGAAGCCATTGGATTGCCTACGGACGAAAGTGCNACGATTGCATTACGAACACAGCAGATTTTGGCTGANGAGACNGGTGTTTCTGATGTCGTTGACCCATTGGCAGGCTCCTATCATGTGGAAGCATTGACTCAANCAATTTTCGANCAAGCANTAGAATTAATTCACGAAATCGACACAATGGGTGGTGCACTCGTTGCNCTGAAATCAGGTTTCCAGCAAAGGAGAATCCATGATTCTGCCTGGAAACAAATGCAAGATATTGAGAGCCAACTAAGGAAAGTTGTCGGTGTAAATCATGCATNAATGGAAGAAGANTTGCAATACGAGGGTCAAGAAATCGATTCTGAAATTGCTGATATGCAAACNGATAAGATGTCTAGATTACATGATATTCGAGATNAAGAAACCGTTCTTAGCGCGCTTAATGCAATTACTNAAGCTGCAAACTCGAATGNAAATTTATTTCCNTTAATTTTNCATGCTGTGCGTGTGTATTGTAGTGTNGGNGAAATCATGAATGCCATGAAATTGGTGTTTGGTACTTGGTCAGCACCNAGNGGATTTTGAGGTGATTNTNTGAGCNTTAGGATAGATCATATCGGTATTGCCACTGATGATTTGGAGCAGGCGACAAAATTCTGGTCNACCCTTGGATTGATTCAGGGCCGTGATGATACCAACGTCGAGCAAGGTGTGAACATTCGATTCTTCGATACCGGTTCTGGTGATTCTCCTAAAATCGAGTTGTTAGAACCACTTGATCACGACACCCCTATTGGCAAATTTCTAGAAAATCGNGGACCTGGCATCCAGCAATTGGCTTTTGAAGTCGATGATTTGAATGCTACTATCACACACCTTATTGGCGCAGATATTCGCATGATTCATGAAACACCTGTAGATGGGGCACATGGGACCAAAATTGCCTTTGTTCATCCCTCTAGTACGGGTGGTGTTTTGGTCGAATTGGTACAGTACGTTACACAATGAGGTGCTAATTTGTCTGAACCCTTGTTGACTGTTTCTAGTGTCACTAAATCGTTCAAAGATGTGACAGCTCTTCAAGACGTAGATGTGACCTTTCATTCAGGCGAGGTGGTTGGCCTTGTCGGTGGCAATGGAGCTGGAAAAACCACTCTTTTACGACTACTCTGCGGTTTGTATAGACCAACTTCAGGAGATGTCCAAGGAATGGTTGATGCTAGATCGGTAGACATCCACAAGATGCGTGAACACGTTGGGGTCGTTCCTGAGGCCACAGGGTTGTATGCTAGATTGACTGCATGGGAAAATATACGATACCATAGTAGATTGAATGGTATCGATGATGACATGGCTTGGACACGAACTGAAAGATTTGCAAAATTGCTAAATTTTGACCAAGACCTACATCGACCTACACGAGGTTTTTCTAGAGGAATGAGGCAAAAAACTGCCTTATTGAGGTCGTTATCACATGGACCAAAAATACTGCTCCTAGATGAGCCGACTGGTGGACTGGATGTGACCAGTGCTCGAATGGTACGTAAACTCGTCCGTAAACTGGGTGATGAAGGTGGTACGGTCATCTACAGTACGCATAATCTAGCAGAGGCACAGCAGGTCTGCGATCGTATAGTCATCATTCACAATGGCACCATTCGAGCTGATGGGACACCTCAGTCACTGTTAGAGTCAACTGAAACCAATAATCTCGAAGAGGCGTATGTCGCGTTAACTGAAGATGAATCACGCATTGAATCGAACGAGGATGAAGGGAAAATCGCTAGAGTCTGGCGTAGGATGCTCACTAGGGGTGGGAATTGATGTCACAATTCAATTTCTCACGTGTGCTTATTGTTGCACGCAAAGAGTTGATTGATTTTATTCGAGATTGGCGAACAGTTTTGGCAATGGTTCTCGTACCATTACTGATTTTTCCGGCTATTTTCATTGCCCTCCCCCTATTCTTGCAGGGTGAAGCAGCAGAATTATCTGAATATGAACTGACAATTGAAGTACAGGGTGAATTAAGTGATAATTTAACTTCATATCTTGAATATCATAATTTGGAAATTATTGAATCTAATCTAACCAATAATGGTTCAAGTTTGTCTGAACCAGGCAATGATGCGCAAAGGATTAACATCGCAGGGCAACCAACAATACATGCAATTTTGAGGTTACAGCAAGTTGATTCAAACGCTTCAGAATCATGGAATTATGCNATTTTATCCGATTCAACCAATGAATTGTCTTGGGAAGCACGTACACGGACATTAGATGCCGTTTTGGCATGGGAATCTGATGTTATCAACAATACTCTTGCACAGAATAATCTTACGCGGGCGGAAGCATTTGACCCNATTCATTGGGATGGTGACCAGAATAGTGCAGATATTGCAAGTGGTGGCGAACTCGCTGCGATGGGGCTGGCGATGTTCATTCCACTGGTCGTTGCCATGTGGACGACAACTGCCGCAATTCAACCGGCGATTGACTTGACGGCGGGTGAGCGGGAAAGAGGTACGATGGAGGCATTACTCTGTACACCCACAGCACGTACCGAATTGCTATTTGGAAAATGGTTGGCTGTAGCTGTAGTGGCATGCGCTAGTGTACTAGGACAAATGATTGGATTATTATTTGCCGTGAGTTTTCTCACATCCGGTGGCCTCGACGTACCGGAAATTTCTTTCCGAGATCTAGGATTACTGATGTTGAGCGTGATTTTATTTGCAATATTCGTCGTCGCAATTGAACTGGCAGTCGCTATACGAGCCCACAGTGTACGTGAAGCAGGTAGTATCTTGGGACCAATGGTCGTTGTCTTTGTAGTACCCACATTATTTGCACAATTTGTCAATCTTGAAGGTATTGAACTTTGGTGGTTCGTACTACCTGTATTCAATATTACATTGGCCATGCGAGAGGCCCTGATGGGCATTTATGATCCAATGCATATTCTCATGTGGACTTCGACTTCTATCATATATGCTGTCGGTGCCATATGGTGGGCCTCGAGACAATTCAATCGTGAAGATCTTGTAGAATCCCTGTCGTAATACCCAGGTATTACTATACGAATACTATTTATGCTGAAGCCATGACCCGATTACATGCCTAAAGTGAGTCTAGATGTCCCTCAGCAACTGCTGGACGACCTGAAAATTCATGTTGGAGATGGCGCGAAATTCGTCAGCGTTGCTGACGCNATTCGAACNGCTTGCCGGAAATTACTAGATCAACTGGATGCAATTGATANTCGCCATGGGCGGATTGGGGATGATTGAATGGTCACTGTCGAAGAAGCAAAAGAATCAGTTAGGAAACTACTCGAATATATCGAGGGTGATGCTAGTCGTGAAGGATTAATCGACACCCCGAATCGAGTCATTAACTCATGGAGCGAGATTTTTTCTGGATACAATGAGTCAGCATCAGATGTGTTGGATTCAACATTCAACGCTGAGGGATATGATGGTATTGTTCTACTGAAAGATATTGAGTTCCACAGTACATGTGAACATCACTTACAGCCATTCAAAGGAATTGCGCATGTTGGGTATATCCCCGTTGACAGAATCGTNGGCATCAGTAAATTGGCGAGAATCGTAGACCTGCACGCTCGCCGTCTACAAAATCAAGAGCGGATAACCAAGGGTGTCGCTGATGATTTGGAAGAGCACCTTTCACCTCTGGGATGTGCCGTNATTGTAGAGGCATCCCATGGGTGCATGCAATGTCGTGGTGTAAAGAAACAGAATGCTGTCATGACAACTTCTGCTATGCGCGGTGTTTTCTTTGACAAAGCCGAAGCAAGATCCGAGTTAATGCAGTTAATTCGTCAATAAATCAAATCATGCATTGTGTTTGGTGATGAAATGATCAGTTATCCAATTGTCGAAATATTTCACTCTGTACAGGGAGAAGGATTTCATTCTGGCATCCCGCATGTTTTTGTTCGATTTGGTAATTGCAATTTACGCTGTGAATGGTGTGATACAGATTTTCTGACGTATGAGGATCGAACACTCGACTCGATAGTTAATGAGGTGCTNTCATATGATTGTAAACGTGTCATTTTCACNGGTGGTGAACCNGCATTNCAAGATCTTTCTACNATCGGTTCGGCACTGAAGGAACATGGAATCAGTTTGTCTATCGAAACCAATGGGACCATTCCTGTTGACCCGATTATTGACTGGATTTGTGTGTCCCCCAAAGANCAATTGTATCCCAATGTCTCAATCAAACAGCGCCATGGAGATGAATTGAAAGTCGTTTACTGCGGTCAAGAATTGTCGATGTATGATGAATTAATCAACGGATTTACTCATCTATACTTGCAACCTTGCTACATTGATACCGACTCAGTCGAAAAGAATGGACAGTCATTTCAAATTGTAGAGCGAATGGTGAAAAATAGTCCTGGTTGGCGNCTGAGCCTACAGACACACAAATGGATGGGGGTTCTCTGATGAGAGCAGTAATGGCACTTTCAGGAGGCATGGACAGCACCGCTTTGTTAATGCGACTATTGGCAGATGGATACACAGTTAGTTGTCTATCATACAATTATGGCCAAAAACATGTAATTGAATTAGAGCGAGCAAAAGCCAACATCGAATATTTGGCGATGAACGGTTATGAAGTTCAACATGAAATTACCGACCTTAGTTCTGCAATGGGGATTTTTCATTCTGCTTTGACAACTGATGATCTTGAAGTGCCTGAAGGTCATTATGAGGAAGAACAAATGAAACAAACTGTAGTACCTAACAGGAATGCTATTTTCTCTTCTATTTTGTATGGATATGCACTTTCCATTGCATTACGAGAGAATACCAATGTTATCATTGCACTTGGCGTACACAGTGGAGACCATGCAATCTATCCAGATTGCCGACCCGAATTTTATGAAGCGATTTCAATGGCATTTGAAGTAGGAAACTGGGACAGTGAAAAGGTGAATTTCCATTTACCGTACATCGATGGTGACAAGGAATCAATTCTCAGAGATGCTGAGCAGTCACTAAAAACGTTGAATTTAGATTTTGATACAGTATTCGCAAATACGAATACTTCTTACAACCCTGATTCCAAAGGTAGATCTTCTGGACGTAGTGGTGCAGATGTAGAGAGGATTTTGGCTTTTCACGCTATAGGACGAAATGATCCTGTTGCCTATTCAGAACCATGGGANATCGTTCTGGAAAACGCACTACAGTTAGAGAGGGAGATGAAATCATGACTACAAGAATTCGACGATGGGTTGAAACGGACACTGGTCACCGAGTGCCAAATCACAAAAGCAAATGTTGCCATATGCANGGTCATCGGTATCGATGGGAAGCAGAAATAGAGGGTGACGTTGTAGATGTTGCAGGCGTATCTGATGAAGGNATGCTGATTGACTTTAGTGACGTCTCTGCAATTCTCAATGAACATGTACACGATATCGTAGATCATGCGTTCATCGTTTATGCAGGTGATGACAAAGCGCGTCAAGCGCTAGAATTAATGGGCCCAAATCACAGGACAGTGGTCGTAGATTTCATTCCGACAGCTGAAAATTTGGCCAAATGGGCTTTTGAACAGGTTGAGCCACATATCAAGTCAGCATATGGAAATCANTTACGATTGGTTGCCATGCATGTGAGAGAGACACCAAAATCCTGGGCTTCATGGTCACAGTGAATTGTCGAAGTGATTATTTCACGTCAGTCGAACCAAGCATCATGGAATGGTGGGTTGTAGCTGGGCTGATCTTTTCCGGCTATACTTTGACGATTCTTTACCTGCAATTGCGCAATCCAGAGATACACTTGGATTGGCAAGAAATTGAGCTATCTGATGTTGAATTCCCAAACACATTTGCATGGGGAGTTGCCACNGCATCACACCAGATTGAAGGTAACAATCAGAATAATTGGACACAATTTGAAGAATCCAAGAAATTGGAACTTAGTGGTGAAGCATGTGACCACTGGAATCGATGGAGAACTGATTTCCAACTGATTGAAAATCTTGGAGTTGGGCACTANCGATTTTCAATTGAATGGAGTCGTATCGAGACTAAGATGGGGACATGGGATGATGATGCAATCATGCATTATTCAAACATGATCGANGATTTAATTGGTAGAAACATTNAGCCTATGGTTACGCTTCACCATTTCTCACATCCAATTTGGTTTGAAGAAATGGGTGGGTTCACCAAATCTGACAATGTTGACCTATGGGTCAGATTTTCTGAGAAAATTTTTGCAGAATTTGGTGATCGTGTCAAGTGGTGGTGTACGATAAACGAGCCTGCCGTATTTACCTCGATGGGATATGTTCTTGGAGAATTTCCACCCGGTAAGCGCTCTTTCAAACTCACCAAATCTGTATCTAGAAACATGATGATGGCACACGCTCGTTGCTATCATGCGCTCAAATCAATGCCAGGTGGTGAAGATGCTCAAATTGGATTGGTCAAAAACATCAATATTTTCGATCCATATCGACGATGGAATCTGTTGCATTGGGTTCAATCGAAAATACTCGATGAGATGTTTAATCGATGTTGGATTCGATCACTAAAAACAGGGAAGTTCAGAGCCCCATCTTCTATTTTTTCTACCAAAATCGATGGGCTAAAAAATAGCAGTGATTTCATAGGTGTCAATTACTACACTCATCTGTTAACGACTCCATTTATGCCTACCACTGTTGATTTAGACCCGCTTAAACGTCCATGGGAAGAACGAACCGATTTCAGGTACCCGATGTATGCAGAAGGGTTGCGTCGATCGTTTGATATGGTTCGGTGTCTAAATCTACCGATATTTGTCACTGAAAACGGCGTTGCTGACGATGATGATGATATGCGACCTGAACATGTTAGAAGACACCTTTGGGTTACATCACAAGCCATTCGTGATGGTCTTGATATTCGTGGTTTCTACCATTGGAGTTTGATGGACAATTTTGAATGGGCCGAGGGATATACGCAGCGATTTGGATTGTATCATGTCGACTATGATACACAAATTCGTTCAATCAAAGAAAGTGGGAAAGTGTATGCAGACTATGTGACTGATACTCGTCTACCACAGATTGTTATTCTCGCGGGTGGACTCGGAACTAGACTGGGCAAATTGACACAGACGATACCAAAACCTCTCATTCCTGTCGCTGAGAAACCTGTCATCATGCATATTTTGGACTGGGCCCATGGGCAAGGTTGTCGAAATGCTTTGATTTTAACTGGGCATTTGGGTGAGCAATTTCAAAACCTGTCTCACGAAGGCGTTGAACTGACATTTGTTCAAGAGAACGAAAGATTGGGAACAGGAGGCGCGCTTTGGAATGCACGTGATTACCTAGACGATGAATTTGTTTTAGTATGGGGTGACGATTACCATCCGATCAATTACAGGAGATTGTTCAAGGCCCATACTGAACATGGTTTACCAATCACAATGACGGTCATTGAAGGGCATGATACATTCAATTTACATCATGAAAATGGGGTTGTTGTTGAGTATTCCAAAGAAGATGTAAAATCGTCATACAATGGATACGAAGCAGGCACCAGCGTCGTCAAGAAATCAGTGATTGATGACATTGGTAAATCAGGTGTATGGAGCTGGGAAGAATCGGTATATCCTGCATATTCAGGGCGTATCCATGCCCATATCGATGAAACGCCATTTTGGGACATGGGGACCCCAGAACGATTGTCCAAGTTAGAGAATTATTTCCAGAGTCGCAGGACCGGATGATTCCACCAATGGATATTCAGGTAGTACGGTTTCATCATTTACGAGTACTAGAATCATACCACCGAATCCCCCACCCATCATCCGGGCACCTAGAACACCATTCATTTGTTGTAATTCAGACACCTTTGAGTCTATACTGGGTAAACTGACCCCCAAATTAATCAGCGATTCATGGGACTTATTTAGCAAATCACCCAACTCTTCGGCGCTGGCATTTTGTGCTTGCATGACCCGATTGTTTTCAGCAATCACATGATCACTATTCTTGGACAAATTTGGTCCATAATTTGTATCTGCGAGTTTACGATGGATTCCAGAATCGATCAATTTGAATTTCCAAGTCCTTGGCATCTCGATTTTTTCGATTGAATTTGTTGAGAAATTAATCATTGTTGCATAGCCCTGTTTTGCATATACCATGGCCATTTGATCTAATAATCCGCATTTCGTTCCGAGTACTCGATGCTCTATCTGCTGTGCTAGGTGGCAGGTTTGCATATTTGCAAGCTGTCCTGTTACACAAGATGCAATTGCGATACACAATGCTGCAGATGACGATAGTCCCTTCCCAATTGGAATGTCACTTTGTAGTTTCAATTCAGCGACCGGACCACCTGCTTCTTTCCACAACTCAATAATCGTAGCATCTCCAATATATTCAGTGGTAGAAAAATTGGCCTCCAACACTAATCTATTCTTGATTGTAAATGGTAGTGCCAAACCCCCTGCATAATCAGTATGCTCACCAATAATATTCACGCGAGCAGGTACAGTTGCACGACGACGCATGTAAACACCGATTAAGGCTGCATGGGCGGAGGTGCAGGGAAGGCGGAAACATCGGGGGAAACAAATGGAGTTTCTAANAGATTGTANTCAGAATCTCGCCGTNTAGGCTCGAAACCTGCACGCCTGACAGTTTCTTGAAGTTCGGTCTCAAGAGCACAAGTTTTCTCGGTTCCTGAAGCAGAGACTACATTTTCCTCCATCATTGTTGAACCCACGTCATCTGCACCACCAAGCAGCGCCATTTGTGCGATATCCAAACCCATNGTTGGCCATGAACCCTGGATATGAGATATATTGTCGAAGAATANTCTCGANATGGCTACATGGCGGAGGTATTCTGTGGGACCNGCNCCCAACTCGAACTTATTCTGACCGCGATTACGACGTCCAAACACATTGGTCTCCAACTGCACAGGCCAAGCAACAAATGATGTGAATCCTATCCATTCATTCTTCAAAGCTTGATCCTGTAAATCACGTATTCGATTCATATGCTGCACGCGATGGGAGGCTGTTTCTCCAAAACCAAACACATTGGTAGCAGAGGTTGTCAGCCCTAGCGATTGAGCTTCATGCATCACACGTAGCCAATTTTCAGCACTTCCTTTCTTAGGAGATATATCAAGACGCACATCATCAACAAGCATCTCTGCACCACCACCAGGTAGCCCATGCATACCTGCTTGTTTGAGTTCTGTCAACACCTCTAGTGTGGATTTACCACAGACCTCAGCTATCCCTTCAATTTCAATTGGCGAAAAACAGTCTAGGTCAATTGATGGATGTTTTTTCCTCAAGAACTTCATCAAATCAGTATACCAACTCAGTGGCAATTCAGGATTGACGCCACCTTGCATCAATACGCGAACTCCAGAAACGTCTTCTAATTCACTAATCCGCTTCGAAATTTGTTCAAATGTTTGTGTATAGGTTTCTTCATGCCCCGGTGGGCGATAAAAGGAACAAAATTGG
>NZXM01000024.1 GCA_002701965.1 Methanobacteriota archaeon
TGACTACCCTAGAAAATTTGCAATCTCTACCTCTGCCGATGGATCATCCAGCAGGTCGAAGATTGGATGCACTTCTGTGGTACTGGAAAGGGGAATTGGAGCCAGAGAAACGTCTAGGATACTGGCGAGAAGCCGTACATCGTTTCCGTCGGGCTGAATGCCCAAGAGCAGCTCGTTCACTCACCGCAAAGTTGCACAAATCGTTGTAATCATCCGGTTTCGCCCTCCATAGGAGGGCAAACCGGGAGCCGAAAGCATTCAATGGGATGTGCGACCGCAGAATCTTATGGTGTCCCGCGGAAAGGCCGTCAGTCTGCTGATTTCTGTGCTATTGTTCGCCAGTCTTTCTCCGCTTGCACCAATTTCTCTTGAATCGAATCAAACCACCGAAACCGCAGCTCGTGCAACGACCACTTGGGCTGGGACCATGACTCTGACCAGCGATTACACAGTCGCCGCGGGAGATACTCTGGTCATCGATGCAGGTGCCACGATTTCGTTTGCAGACAATGTACGATTGTATGTAGAAGGTGAGTTAGATGTAGATGGGACTTCCACCAGTCCGGCTACCATCAATCGCGCTTCGAATTCCATTGCTCACGAGGGAATCCAGTTCAACGCAAGTAGTCGAGGTCGAGGCAGTGTCATCAATCACCTCAACATTCAGGATGCTGAATGGGGTATTACCATTTACAATAGCAATCCAATACTGAACGATCTTCGAATCGAAAATCCAGATTATGTGGGCATTGATATGTTCGACAATGCCAACCCCACCATTCAGCGTCTCACCATTCAAGATGGGGGCCAAGATGTTGCATCATCCTCAGTCAACAACCGCTACGGTATCGGTATATCGATTGGTGCAAATAGCAATCCTCTAGTTTTGGGAGGGACCTTCGATAATTTAACCACTCGAGCCGTGAACATGTGGGGAGATTCGTCCGGATTCTTGCGTGATTTGGCTATCAGTAATATTTCAGCAATCGGCAACAGTGGCTGGTTATCTGCAGGCATTTGGGTCGAAGATAGCGTGGCTTTGTTTGACAACGTTAGCATTGATCGTTCAGACAATGGGATTTGGGTTCAACACATCAGTCAAACCGTCAGTACACGGCCCACGTTTTGGGACACAACTGTGACCCACAGTATGTACAGAGGCGTGTATGTTGAACAATTCAACCACTCAAATTTCAATGCACCTTTGAATGCCATATTTGACAATCTAGAGGTCAGGAATTCGGGCCAAATTGGCGCAAAAACACCCGGATTGTGCTACCAAGCCATTGGCGTAAATACGAGTGGGATTGATTTGCGAAATTCACGTGTGATCAACAACAATTGCAATGGATTCAAAGGATACATGATTGATTCTGCAACCATCATCGATAATTTGACGTTGGAGGGTAACGGAGAAAGCGCATCAATCAACCGTAACGACCGCGCGGGAATGTTCCTTCGCAGCGTCAACTGGGCCCCTCAGATTCGAAACCTGTCGGTGAATTCGAGTGCGATGGATGGAATTTTCCTTTCTAAAGCCAGCCTCCAGGGATTGAACTGGACCTCGACAAATAACAATGGGCATGGGTTGTACGTTGAAGAGGCCCATCCAGATGTTTCTGAGATTCACCTTGCGAACAATGGGCTCAATGGCTTGCGTGTCTATGATGCCAGTAATGTTGAGTTGTACGATGTCCATTCAAACAACAATGGTGGACAAGCAGTATTCCCAACAGAAGGTGTGGGTCTTTATTTTGAGAAATCAAATGATCTGATGTCAGGTAGCAAGAATGTATCCTGTACGAATTGCTCTTCCTCAAACGATGCTTGGGGCGGTGTTTACATCAAGGATAGTGTGGACATTCAACTTCATCAGTTGTCGGTTACCGACCCAGGAAATGGTGCCTTGTCAGTTGAGGTTGACAATGGCAATCTGAATTTCAATGGCTGGGTTGACATCCACGGTCTTGATGTTCAAGCCAATCGAACTGGTCCAGTCGTGCAATTATCAGATACTGAAGCAAGAATCTCAGGAGTACGCCTCAATGGAGCAAACAACGGAATGGCATGGGACGGAAGTGGTGACCCGCTCACCAGTTCGTTCACAGACGTAATTTTGTCCGGCTCCAACTGCTTGGAGTTTACCGATTTGCATTTGCTGGAGGCGGTTGATGTTGACGTCTCAGCATGTACGGGTCAAATCAATTTCCGAGATTCGACAATCAACATGTCCAAATCGATTCAAGGCACTTCAGTAGCCTTTGATATGACTGGACAACCGAGCACATTGAGATGGATTGATTCTGGAGATTTGGGGTCACTCAATGTAGGGGTTGGCAGTTTAGTCGACGAGATGTGGACACTACATGTTTGGGCCACAAATCAGCATAACCATGGTTTGCCAAATGCCGAGATCAATCTCTCATTCAATCAATTCGAATCTGGCCAAACACATACTATGCCTTACAGTGGCCACGTAATCCTAGGTCCTTTCTCTGCTCAACAGACAGATTGGATGGGCTCTAGTGCTTGGACTGATTTTTGGATTGGTTGTGAATACGAAGGTGAACGAAGCGACTCAAACCAATCTGAGCCGATCCCCACGAATCGGGTTCCGAATTTCTCATCCCCTGTAGTCACCTGTGAAATTACGCTGACCAATCAAGCCCCACTCATCATTTGGGAATCACCACTCGATGAGGACGTGTTTGGAAGCGGTGCCATTGTCGACTTCAACGCATCAGAAACATGGGATTTAGATGATGATCCCATGACATATACTTGGTCAAGCAGTATTGATGGCCAATTCAGCTCTAGCAATCAGTTTGTGGTCAATGATGGTAATGGTTTGACACTATCCGATGGTCAACACGTCATCACATTCGAGGCCTGTGATGATCAAGGAAACTGTGCCAATGAGAGTCGCGATATCGAGTTGAGAAACCTCCCACCTGTCATCGATATCACAACCGATCCTGGAGTCGATTTAGATGGTGCTCTACGACTGTATCGTACCGCATCTCTACACATCAACATGTCCGGAACAACCGACCCTGAAGGTGATACGATTCTGTGTGGAATCGATGTCTCCTACCGTTCTGATGATGGNNCTATTGGACCCTGTGCAATGGAGTGGAATACCACATTCCTGGATGCAGGTAACAGTATCTCCACCTTTACGTACACTATCTCCGTGAGTGATGGTGTCAATACTCCTGTCGATTTGATTTACCAAATCGAATTGATCAACGAATTGCCTCACCCCGAATTTACCANCACGAGGATGGGAAATACTTCCGCATTCATGGTTCAACTCGATGCGTTTGGTTCCTATGATCCTGAAGGTGACCCGATNATCTACCGCTGGTCGACCGATTTGATTGGCGTCTTAGTGGATGATGGTGATGGGGTCTGGACGGGGAGATTGCCTGCAGGGACTCATCAAATTACTTTGGAACTTAGTGATGATCGAGTAGAACACCTTGACGTGTGGTCCAGCCATACTGAAACATTGTTGGTTGAAAATACACCTTCGACAGCGATGATTTCCAGTCACTCAGATTTCTCTACAGATTCGAGTATCATGCACAATTTTGAGTCTGAAGGTAGTGGTGATTGGGACATCTCCTGCTCAGAATACTCTGAAGAATGGGCATCGACGCACATTTGTGAGGATGGGACAGTAGTCAACCCTGACAATGTTGCTGTTCGTTGGGACTCAAGCCTTGTGAATGGCGCACTTGGAACCGATTGGACATTGTCAACACGGTTGCCCGCAGGCCAACAAACCGTGTCCTTCACGGTTGATGATGGTGTACATCCACCTTCGGTATCCAGTATTACAGTAGATGTATCTCAAAGTGCTCCTGTATTGGTTTTGGCCAGCCCAGTCCCAGGTGTTGAAGTGGATAGTGATGGCCCAGTTCTGTTTGATTTTAGAGAATCATTTGATGCAGATGGTGATGAGTTTTCGGTCGTAATTTCTAGTGATTTGCTTGAGGAATTGATCGTTGAAAATGGAACCACCGATTATTGGTACAACGATATGTTGCCATCAGGAGTCCACAATCTCACATTCAATCTAACCGATGCCACAGGGAAATCCAGAATTCACAATCAAATTCTGCATGTGAACCCCACGGGACCTCAAGCGATGATTTCCTCNTTGANTGAAGGNACATACATCGCNCCNGGNGAAGTCATCAACTTGGACGGTTCTCAATCATTGGACGCNGATGATGANATCATCCAGTACATTTGGCGTGAGGTCTTACCTACGGGTACAGTTGAATTGGCCAATGATGAGAATTACACTGCTTGGTTTGAACCGGGGCAGCACACATTTACTCTCACAGTTCGAGACTCACGAGGGGCTACAGACACAGCTTGGGTAAACATCACAGTCGGGAAATCAAATCCGGTGTTGTCTGAGTTGGTTGTCAATTTGGACAAATTGGAAGGTGAAGTCAACAACAATTTGGTCGTGACGGTTTTCCTGCAGGATGCTGATGGAACTACCCAGATGCAAGGTAGCGTGCAAGGACGTGTGTCGTTTGGGTCCTCAAACAATGAATTCACCATGGCAGATGATGGAACTGGTAACGATGAAATCGCAGATGATGGGATTTACACTGGCACAATCACGACAAACCCGGGTGCAGAAAACTGGGCCAGTGTTGAGGTTTGGGCCTTGGATGACGATCTATCTTCGAATGTTGTCAAAGAACAATTGTCTGTTCACCATGCCTCGGGAATCTCAGGAGTAATGGACTTGTTGGGTTCTACAGGTGTTACTGCCCTGACAGCTTTGGTCCTCATCTTGGTGTTGGTTGGTGGCCTCTATGTGCTCAGAGGAAAGCGTCGCCTAGCTGCGGATCTTGAATTGATTGAATCTTGGGGTGGTGGAATGGGTTCGGAACAAATGTTTGACTTAGGTAATGAGGAAACTGCACCCAAACTACCCGACATGGAAGCAGAAGCCCCACCAGCAATGAGCGACTTTGGTGAGCCTTAATCGCTTGAGGTGTAGAATTCAGCATATCGCTCAGCGTTTAGAGCGTAAGTGTACTCATCCAGTACACGTTTNCGTCCTTTCTTTGCCATATCCTGTCTACCATCGTGATTTTGTAGCAATGATTCAATCGTTTTGGCCAACGTTTCCGGTTGGTCAATGTCAAACAATCCCCCTACAGAATCGTCGACCATTTCTGGAAGGGGTCCATCATCAACGGTCACAACCGGAGTTCCACTGGCCATCGCCTCGNGAGGAATCAGACCTTGTCCTTCGTAATATGAGGGATAGGCGACCAAATCAGAACTTCTGAACAATTGTGCCAATTCATCAAACGGTAACCCGGGTTCAATGGTGACTGATTCAGATACACCGAGGCGCTTTGCTTGCCGTTCCAATGTCCGTTTCATGTGTCCTCGACCGACGATAACCAAATGCGCTTTTGGGAATGATTGGAGAACTTCAGGCATCGCTTTCAGAAGTGTACGATATCCTTTGCGGGCCACCAACCGCCCGACGGCCAACAGCAGTGGAGTTTCTGTGTTAGGCAATCCAGCGAGTGCATTTTCATCGGGTTCACCATATCGATTTCGTATGGATTCATGTGCGAGCATGGTATCTTCATGGTCCCGATCGAGTGGAACGAACATGTTGGTGTCAACACCCCAACGAACCACTTCACATCGCCAATCTTCAGGAGGGTTGTATCGTGTAATAAAATCGGCCTTTGTGGCCTCTGAGTTGGCTACACAAATGGTCGAAGCACGAATCGCGGCTCGTTCGTATTTCGCGTAGTGTTTTGCAGTCAATAAGATGGCCAAGTCATTCGGATTTTTCCAAACAGCCGCTTCTCCATGTTTGGCCGCTCTGGTCATGCCATCTCTTTCCCCCAACCATGATCCGTGCAAGCTGGTGATGACTGGACCGATTTTCTCGCGTACCATCTGATATTGTTTTTCTTTCCATGAAATCATTGGAGCATGGACGTGAACTGCATGAAACGGATCTTTTTTGTGGATTCGCATCAATTCTCNCATGGCCCATTTCCCGTAAGATACCGTAAATGCCATCGGTAGTGGGGCCCACTTGACAGAGAGTACAGAAACGCCTTTTTGTTGTGGTATTTTCTTCGGGTTNCGCTCCACGGTCTTGTCACGGCGTGTAATGACCGTAACCCGATGTCCGAGTTTGACCAATGCTCCAGCGAGATGGAACACAGTCGACCCCATTCCACCCCATCGAGGGGGGTATTCTCCTGACAGCATTGCAATGTGCACAAGTCGCCCTCAATAGGGCCTGTAAGGCCCCTAGTTTTCAATCAATCCGGTTTATACCACCAACGGTTGCATTCAAAACGGGTAGATTCCTCCGAGGGCCGGGGATGTCATGACAGACCAATTACCCGTTCACGTGACAGTTGTGATTCCAACTCGCAACGAAGAGGCTGCAATCGTCGANACAATCCGTTCGATTCCGAACGATGGTTGGTGCAAAAAACTCGATTTTTTGATTGTTGATGGAAACTCATCCGACCGCACCCGCGAATTGGCTGAACAAGAGGGCGCTTGGGTCGTACTTGAACCTAGGAAGGGGTATGGTCGAGCCTACCGAACCGGCTTTGCATTGGCTCCCGGAGAAATCATCGTCACACTAGATGCTGATTGCACTTATCCGGGTGAAGAAGTACCTGATTTGGTTCGCAAATTGGTTCAGGAGGACTTGAAATTCATCACTTGCGATCGATTGCGCCGCGCTGAAGAGGGTGCAATGTCNGGATTGCATGGATTTGGGAACTGGGGATTGTCCGTCACAGCACGGATGTTGTACTGGTATGGAATTCACGATTCACAGAGTGGAATGTGGGTCTTTTGGAAAGACATCATGGAGAACAAAAAAATGCGTCCAACTCACGATGGAATGCCACTCTCAGAGGAAATGAAAATCAACGCACGTCGATGCTATGGGCGGAAGAAGGCAATCGAAGTCAGTGTCCCATATCGAGTACGTGTTGGAGATGCTGAAATCAACACTTGGGGAGATGGTTGGCTCAACTTCCGATTCTTGTTCGCCAAACGGTTGGGAATCAACCGAACCCGTTCTGAATGGGGGCCCGATGAAAACACTCAAGTTTGAGCGTTTTTGGTTGATTTAGGAAATTGTGTAGGGGAATAGCCTTACGTGCGCGGGTGCCTCCGGCACCCGATGCAACCGATAGGCTCCGTTTTGAAGCGCGCCGCCGCCGCATGTGTAATTTTGAGTCTCCTGCTCGCTTGTGCACCGACGGTATCAGCAGATGATGACATGGCTTCAGCCAGTATTTTGTCTGATGGAAGCAGCGGAACAGGCACTGTCAATGCCGATGGCGATCAAGATGATTATTGGCGTATTGATCTCATCAATGGTGACCGCGTCTCCATNAGTGTAGATGCCACTTGGGGTGCAGGAACTGGAGATGATTGTGGTTGGTGGATCTTTGGGGATACCGATCATTGGGAAGGNAAGGTTAAATTCCGAAATTCAGCTGGTGANGAGCTACTTGAGCGCACCATAAAGAGCGANGGNGGACCTACTTCAGTGTCGGTTGATATCGACCCNGCATCTTCGTCCTGGGGAGGNACNGGAACACCCAACGGCAACACCTCATGGTACATCCAAATCCGTTCATCTGGTACCGATTGCGAGGATGATTATGACTACACAATCACTGCTAACATCGACACGGATGACCGAGATAGAGATGAGGACACCTTCCCAGACGATGANGATGATTGTCCCGATACACCCGGTACATCCACACAGGACCGCCATGGTTGCGTTGACGGCGATGGTGACGGCTGGTCAGATTGGGGCGATGCCTTCCCCGATGAAGGTAGCCAATGGTCAGACCAAGATCAAGATGGATTTGGCGACAATTCAAACGGTGTAAATGGTGACCAGTGTGCCATTGCGTGGGGNGACTCATTNGAAGATCGNTACGGCTGCCCTGATCGAGATAANGATGGCTGGTCTGATCCCGATAACTGGGGCGAATGGGGNCCTGTTTGGACNACTGCCGATGGTGCAGATGCTTTCTGGGAAGATGCGACTCAATGGTCGGACTACGATGTAGATGGATATGGTGACAACTGGGCTGACCCCGAATGGAATGATTCTCATGAAGAAATGGGAGTGGGTCAATTTGTCGAAAATGCGACGACACCTGATTTCTGCCCCTTNGAAACNGGCTATTCCTTCCAAGACCGNATGGGCTGTCCNGACAATGATGGTGATGGCTGGTCCGCNCCCAGTGGCAATTGGACCTGGGAATACGACGGTGCAGATGCCTTTGATGACGATCCGACTCAACATGCAGACCGTGANCGAGATGGATTTGGAGACAATGCAAGTGGGACCAATGCCGACAGTTTCCCCGANAATCCAACCCAATGGTGGGATACCGATGGTGATGGCTATGGGGACAACAATGGTGAGGGTGATTGGCAGGCAGACAACTTCACAGAAGATGCGACTCAATGGGCTGATTANGACCGCGATGGATATGGAGANAATAGCAGTGGAAACCAACCAGATTCCTGTGTTGAGCGCCCAGGTTCNTCGATGCACGATCGCTTTGGTTGCCCCGATACNGATGGTGANGGCTACTCNAATCCTGATTTGGATTGGCCCGCACACCCCGAAGGATTTGCAGATGCATTCCCNGGAGGATTGAANGCTGAATGTGGAAGTTTGTGTGCAACACAATGGCACGATGTCGATGGAGATGGCTATGGTGATAACCAAGGNGACGGTGTTTGGCGACCGGATTCCTGTGTGACCACTTCAGGCACAAGNACNCGCGATCGCTGGGGTTGCCCCGANACNGATCGAGANGGNTCCAGTGACCCCAANATCGAATTGGGCTGGNTGCCTCATCCGGCTGGACAGGCTGATGCTTTCCCNGATGAACCAACCCAGTGGGAAGATTCTGATGGNGATGGCTACGGTGATGAGCAAGCTGGCTTCGAAGGAGATCGTTGTCGAGAATCACCGGGNACCAGTAACGGTGACCGCTTCGGCTGNACTGANACNGATGGTGATGGTTGGTCCGANCAAGGTGATCGATTCCCACANGATGCATCACAATGGAGAGATGCTGACGGTGATGGCTTTGGAGACAACCCTGATGGCCATCAGGCTGACGAATGTCCGAATGAACTTGTGAACGCAGGTGTATCAGTCATCGATCGATTAGGTTGTCCAGATACCGACGGTGATGGTTACTCAGACGCAGACGATGAATGGCTGGCTTCCCCGGATGGACAAGCCGATGCTTTCCCGAAGAATCGAGTACAATGGGCTGACTCNGATGGAGATGGCTTTGGTGACAACCCGATTGGTGCAATTCGTGATGATTGTCCCATCGAGACAGGAACATCTACGATTGATTTCCAAGGTTGCCCGGACGGTAATGGCGATGGATATTCCGATGATTATGGTGCGGTACGTAGTCAACTGGCATTGATGGGTTCAAACCCTACTTCCAGTTTGCTGACATTTGCTTGGCCACTACTGGTCTTCCTACTGACTCTCTTCACAGTCCGCCTCTCAAGCAAAGAGGGCAGGGAGCCGAATGTTGTTGAAGACAGACTCGCTAGCGATGGAGGTGAATTCTGATGCACAAGCGTATGTTCACTTTCCTGATTGTTGCCATGATGCTGCCGATGCTGTCTACGGTAGTCAGTGCGCAAGATGAAAGCCACATTGTGGTCGCAGGCTCCGGTGCCTTCGCCATCGATGAGAACTATGATGGAGATCTCGATTTGGTCCGTGTCATCGCATCGATTGGTACGACTGCGCCGACTGCTATGGTGGCCGTCGAAGTCATTGCAGACAACGGTGATATGGCGATATCATTCTGGAACAACACCACGCTTGAATCTGGAGAGTCGTTGATTATCAATACCACAATCAAGGCTTGGGCGGATGGTGAATACCAGATGACATTACGAGTGTGGGACACTGAATCTGGCTTGCTGACCCACGACGAAGACCTCGGTATTCACGAACTGGTTGCCAGTCTAACCCCTCCGTATCTTTCCATGGAACTTGAAGCTGATGAACAGATTTTCACTGGAGATACATGTTGGATTCACAGAGTCTCAACGGATTTGGTCGGAGCACATTATGATGTCATGGGGACAGTATCGATTCAAGGTGTTCCTTGGTTGGTTGGTGAGTATGAAACACCACTAGACTGCAGCCGATGGCCAGCAGGTGATTACACTGTAACTGAGCATTATCGAAATGGTTTGGGAATGACTGCAACAGAAACGCTGACTTTCAGCATCGATGTTCATCCTCCCCCCTCATTCATGGTCAATCAAACTGGTCGTGCTACAGAGGCAGGTACACCTTGTGACATGGAAATCGTCCCGACTGAAGATACCGCATTGGAAGAGGTGTCCATTCACTGGGACATTGTAGACCCTGGTCAAGATGTAACCACATACGAAGATTTGGAAATTCTGGACTGTACCATGTGGAGTCCTGGTGTTCACAAGGTTCGAGCAACCCTTACCAGTCCACAGGGTCGAGAAACAACACAAGCGCTGAACTTGGTACGACTTCCACCAGCACCCAACGCCAGTTTGGATGTTCTCAATGCCAGCGGTGATTCATCACTATGGCCTAGTATATCCCAGGGAGATGAGTACGAGCCTACGCCGTTGTTCATGAATCTACCAGCGACCATTTCGTTGGTTGGTGCAGGTGGATTTGTGTTGGCTCTACTATTGGGTCTATTTGTTGGCAAGCGAATGGGTCCGGAACCCGAAGCCGAGCGTGACATTTGGGACACAGTCGACCAAGCTCCAGACAGTGAAGGCCTACCCTCCTTTGTCGATGAATCAGGCGTGCATTGGCGACAACAACCGGATGGAAGCGTCGATTGGTGGGACGCTGCTGAGCGTCGCTGGGAACGTTTCCAAGAGTAATCAAATCCACTCTAACCCTGTGGATGCAGGGGGCGAATTGAAAGACGGATTCAATTTTCGCAGCCCATGGGAATGTTTTCTGCTNAATTTGGCAATCGACTTCGGACTCTCTCACATGGTGCGATTTTCCTCACCATACTGATTCTTGCATTGATCCACCTTCGACCTGTACTTGAACCATTCATCATCGCAGTGTTCATCTTTTTCCTTCTAGCTCCGGGTGCACACTGGCTAAACGATCGTGGTATGCCATTGTTTCCAGCATATGCTCTGGTTGTGACGGGGCTCGCTACCCTTTTTCTCCTCGTAGGAATGTGGTTGTACCAAGACTTNTCNACNTTTTTGGAAGGCACAGAACAGTATGCCCAGAAGTTCGANGATTTGATGGCGAAATGGGAAGGAGAAACCGTATTAGGATTCACAATTTCATTTGAGGGATTGAGAATCAGTGAGTCGCAAATTGAAAGTGCAGTNCTCTCNTTATTCGGNGAAATCAGCAGTTTTGTCAGCCTAGCATTGACNGTATTTGTGTTCCTCGTNTTCATTATTGTTGAGGCTGAAACNCTNCCNAAACGCCTTGCAGCNGCNTATCCATCNGATACAGAAGAGAACCTCAAGGTGATACTTTCCGACATCGGTGAAGGCGTATTTCGCTATGTGATTTTGAAAACTGCGGTCAGCCTTGGNGCGGGNGTGGTCACGGCNGTGATCTTGATTGCCATGGGCATTCCAGGTTGGTTGCTATGGAGTATGNTGACNTTCTTGCTAAGCTATGTTCCTTACATCGGTAGTCTGGTCGCACTTATCCCACCCGCAATACTTGGATTCCTGCTTTTGGAACCGACTTCAGCGATTNTCTTGGTTGTTCTTCTTATTGCTAAAGAGCAAATTTGGGGGCAATTCATTGAGAACAAATTGTTTGGTTCAAGTCTCGATATATCCCCTATCGTCTTGCTCCTAGTCACCGCATTCTGGTTCTGGTTGTGGGGAATCATGGGCATGATTTTGGCAGTTCCGATGGCGGTCATCGCGAAAATTATTCTCAGCAATATTCCAGAAACTCGTCCAATTTCTATTCTACTTTCAGAACGAGCCCCTCGGGCTGAAGAGGAGTGAATATGGATTGGAAAATCCTCGCAGGCATCAGCATCGCTGTTGTTCTATTGTTCATCAATTTCTGGTGGCTCACTGCGGGGCGAAAGAAGGCTCGATTGGATCGAGATTGGGCCCCGGACAATGCTCGAGTGGCTCGATTCGAAATTTCAGAGGACAGCGTTACANTACANAATCGNCGAGATTTCACTTGGCGCTCGACTCGGGATTATGATGAGAGTTGGGACAATTGGACATTTGACCCTAAGGATCTGAAAGACATCTGGTATGTCGTCGATTATTTTCACAAAATTCGTGGAATGGCCCATACGATGATTGGCTTCGAGTTCACCGACAACCGCTTTCTGATGGCCTCGTTTGAAGTTCGCAGAGAGAAAGGTGAGAAATTTCACCCTTGGACTGGAATGTGGAANGAGTTTGAAATGATTCTAATTTGGGCGACTGAGCGTGATTTGTTGGGAGTCAGAACCAATGCGAGAGGNAATGATGTCTNTCTNTATCCNTGTGATGTCATTCCTGAGAAACAAACTGCACTGTTGGAAGCGATGATNCATCGGACCAATCAGTTGGCGGAAACNCCGGAATGGTACAACACGATTACTGCCACCTGCACCACTTCGATTACTCAGATTGTCAATCGAGTCACTCCGGGTCGAGTTCCGTTTACTTGGCGAGCTTACCTGCCGGGATATTCACCATGGACCGCTTGGAANCGAGGCATCCTCACCAAACGAGGTTCGTTCAAAGAAACCGTTGCTTCTGCGGCGATTAGTGAGAAGGCCAAAGCCGCTGGAGTGGGCAAACCGGGAACCCACGATTACTCAATCAATGTGCGGAAATGACGACCACTAGGGCTCCATCACTTTCGATATGAATCGGACCACCAAGCGCCACATTGTGGAGGCCACGAGTAGAAAATGCGAGCGGCTCATCATCCAACGGAAATTCAACACCTGATATACTGACATTGGCACATGGTGTAAAGGCGAACAGACTCAGTTGAGTTCCTCTATCCAATACCAATTCTAGGTCATCCAAACATCGCATAACCACATGCTCAGTCATGTGCATGCAAATTTCCAATTCAGAAGGTGCCTCAATCAAAGCGGCAAATACACCGAGTTGGTGATCGATTTCTCCGCCTTCAACGCCGACAATGTCCACAACTTCTGCACCATTGTTAGCAGCATAATTCAGAGTTTTGTCTAAGTCTGAAGCATTCTGATCGGGCAAAGAAACGCGCTCGATAGCAGAATCAGAAATAGAATCGAAGTCCCCTGTGGCGAGGGTGACTGGAATTTTTCGAGAAAGTGCAGCATCGGTTCCTCCATCGACGCCAACGATGGTTTCACATGCTTGAGAAAGTGGCTCCCATACGCTCGCAGGAGGCCATTCACCATCCGCACAAAGCAGCCATCGAGCCTCGCCCATAAACACGGCTTGAGTCAGAAGTTGAAAGGGGCTTCTAATCGGTTGTCTGAAGAACCTTGACTTCCTCGACCCTATAGGGTCGAATTCATGCGCAGTAGCAAACAATACACAAGCATCCTACTTTCTCTGCTGATGATTCTCTTGCCTTTGGCAGCCACATCACCTTCATTTTTGCAAGAAAAGATTGACTCTGAGCAGTATTCTGACAGCTTTTCTGGACCGACTTTAGGTTGGGGCGAATCAGCTGCAGGTTCAGAGTTTACCGATGGTGGAGCCGACTGGGAAATGACGACTACACGCGGTGTCGATGATTGGATGGAATATTTTGTCAGCAACGATACCATCGATCACTTTGATGTTGCAATCGGTCCTGATGGGACGGCCAAAGCCTGTGGACACAATACGGCCAATGGCTCATTGGAATTCTTCACACTTTCACCCGATGGTGAGATTACTCGTGAGACCATCGATGGACCATTTCCTGGAAACCAAGGCCAATACGGTCGACAATGCTCAATCATCATTGACTATCGTGGACTTGCCCGGATTGCTTACTTGTCGGGGCCTCCAGGGAATTCCCTCCATATCGCTAGAGAAAATGATTTCACNCCACTTGCCGGTGATGACTGGCTAAAGCGAACTCTAGTCGATGATGTCTCAATCCTCGATCAACCACAGATTGCAATGTACAGCAATGGTTCGATTGCAATCGCTTACAAAGAGNCGTATGGCGACATCCATTTGGTNCAATTCTTTGGTTCATGGTGGCATCATCGTGTTCTTGCTGGAACAGCAGATTCAGGTACCGATTTCGTCCTGAATATCGACGCAGATGACNTACTACATCTCTCCTACTATGACTGGGCAACCCATCGCCTTGGAGTCATTTCNTTGGATGGNGANCAAAGGTCNTACTCNGTTGTCGANGAAGGTGTAGGAATCGGGCAACCCTTGGGACATCACCTAGATTCCTCCTCTCGTGCTCAATTGGTGTATGGGGTTGAAGATGGGACTGGGTTGCGTATTGTACGAGACTTAACGGGTCGAGATAGTGGTCGAATTTCACCTGATCCAGTATTATATTTGCAAACCAGTCAATCNACTGACTTTGGAACGGATGCAANCGCAGATGCAGATTACAATCAGGATGGATTCAGCGATTTGACTTATGGTGAACCAGGTTANGCAAACGATACGGGTGCAGTCCACATTCACTATGGTTCAATATCAGGTTACTCTNCATCTTCGAATGTAACACTCCTCGGTCCACACGAAGGAGCACGGTTCGGGGNTTCTTTGGCTGTCGTTGCTAATTCGACGGGTACAGGGTACGACAACTTGCTGGTGGGCGCACCATTGGCAACCAATACTTCAGGNGATTCAACGGGTGCTGTNTACCTCTACTCNGGNTCNGCTCTTGGTTTGATTTCAAATCCAACTTGGNTNGGGGTCGGGGATNNCATTGATTCTCACTTCGGTTCACGTGTNGACCATGCAGGTGACATCAATGGCGATGGATACTCAGACATGATNGTCACCGAATTGGGTTGGTCCAATGAAGACAACGACAAGGGCCGAGTGCATGTCATTGAGGGTGGCAGCACCATTCAGGGAATTTCAACGACCATCACNGGAGATACTCCGAATGTCATTCTTGGATATGCCATTGCAGGCATCGGTGATGCCAATGGAGATGGATTCGACGATATTGCCATTGGTAGCTCAGATGATGTCACTGCNGTCTCTGGTCGTGGCCAAGCTCAGATTCACCTCGGTAGTGCAAACGGAATTTCNGATATNGCCAATACCACTTGGTCTCGAATCGATCAGTGGACTCTCTTCGGCCATTCAATCAGTGCTTTGGGNGATGTAAANGACGATGGTTACGCAGACATTGCGATTTCTGAGTTTGGACGTTTCCAAGGTGCTGTGATTTGGATTTATCATGGGGGTGCGTCAGGATTCTCGAGTCAGGCTGATTATTCGATGACATCAGAAAATAGCTGGGGATTGAACATCCAACCTGCAGGAGACATCAATGATGATGGTATCGTGGATTTCCTGATTGGGGACGGTCAAGGGCGAACTGAAATTTTGCAAGGCCAGCACTCCGGTGATTTTGTTGATCGAAGTGCGGATCACCTATTCTTGCAAGTGTCAAATGCCAACTCCGGATTCGGCAAAATTTTGTCCGCAGGAGGAGATTCGGATCGAGATGGAGTTCACGAGTTCATTTACGCCAGTACCGAATCAGGTTCGGGTACAGGGGGAATCGGTGGTTCAGTGATTGTCATGGAAACTCGAGATTGGGAACTGACTGACATCCCAATCACACAATTGCTTGGGATTACACCTGAGATNATCACTGCGGGTTGGTATATCGAAGGCATCGATTTGTCTGTTGATGCGCAGGGTCGGACGCATTTACTCTTAGACGAATATGGGGATACCTTCTATCACCTTGAGCGTCCAAATGAATTGCAAACCTCTGCGGACCCTTGGGGCGTGACTCATCTCGCTGGTAGCTACCGTGACGCAGCGATGGCGGTGAATCCTGCAGGCCAACCNATCTTTGCAGCCGATGGTGTAAACCAGGCTCAAACCTCCCCCATNGTCAATTTCATACGTCCTGAAGGTGGAACTTTTGTTGAAAGTGANTCCCTGTTCCCTGTTGGTGATCACTATGGTAGCATTGAGATTCCTTCATCTGGCCACTCAGCGATTGCACATTCTTCAGACGTCTCAAGTGGAACACAACACGTGGTGTATACCAATCAAACTGGACTCCAAGCGGGCAACACATATGCTGGTGGTTTTGAGTCTGATATTGTCGCATCAGGCGCACACATTGAGCAAGGTATCGAGTTGTTATTTGATTCAAATTCAACCCCTCACATCGTTTGGCGTGACTCAGACCTTGATCAAATNCATCTTGCCATTCAAAATGGTTCGACATGGGATCAGTCTACATTGGCAACCGAAGCGAATGGGAGTCAATTCGGTGCAATCATGTCAGAAAATGGTAGNATTGTGTTGATGTACAGACACAACACCTCCGGTTTGGTCACAGAATGGCACAATGGTGCCGGAGGGGATTGGTCTTCATCGTCAATGACAGTCATCTCAAACGCCACAGAAGAAACGGGTAGGGCAATCTTCAGACAAAATNCGGATGGAAACTTAGAGATTTTGTTTGAAGACAATCAATCCATTTGGCAACACAGATTCAATGACGATGGGACTGTTTCCACTGGGTTTAATGTCCAAGAATCAAGCGANCAAAGNGGTACAGCCCATTTCACTTCAAATGGAATTTTAATTCCAATTGAAGAGGAAGTTGGAGAGTGGAA
Source organism: Methanobacteriota archaeon (assembly GCA_002701965.1). Classification (GTDB taxonomy): domain Archaea; phylum Thermoplasmatota; class Poseidoniia; order Poseidoniales; family Thalassarchaeaceae; genus MGIIb-P. The sequence continues at coordinate 16,878 of NZXM01000024.1, forward strand.
CGGATACTATGTTCTGGTTGATGATTCAGGACAGTCGAACTCAATTCGAGAGGTCCGAATCTCATGNACAGACCCNGANCTCGTNGTGATTGTAGCAGATTCTCACTCGACATTTGAGAGAACGACCGACTCANCAACTTCAGAGCGATACATCTGTTCAAACAATAATGGAATCGTTACAGATTATCTTGAACCGGGTCACCACACCATTTCTCGAAATCCAATTCAGTTGATGGGTACGTCAACTTCAGGAAATTATCCAACCACTCAATNCCCAATGGACGTTGTTGTTGAAGACAATGGGACTTGGCATCTACTGTTTTCTGTTCCCTCTTCGAACAGTGGCGACCTGTTCATTCAGCGTCGCCTGATTGACACCGATCGGGATTTCATTCCTGATCATCTCGATGAATTGCCCGACCTAGGGGGTCAATGGGATGACGGAGATGGTGATGGTTTTGGAGACAACCCGACNGGGCCGAGTGCTGACCAATGTCCTTCAATAGAGGGTTACAGTGCTTATGGGCACCATGGCTGTGGTGATATTGACGGAGATGGTTTTGCCAACTCCATCGACAATTGTGCCAACAGTGGTAAATCATGGCGAGACGTAGTTGGATGCCCAGATACGGATGGTGACGGTTGGTCAGATCCCTCAGGAGAGCCAGGNTGGAACGGNGACCGNCATCCAACCAATTGGATGCAAGCGATTGATACCGATGGTGATGGNCGATACGACAANCACGGNCCAGATTGCTGTGGNCAGAATGCAGAATCCGANGAATTCCCGTTAGANCCNCAACAGTGGGTGGATGCNGATGGTGATGGCTGGGGAGACAACTCCAGTGCACCNACNGGNGACAAGTGTCCAGGNTTTGAGGGCCACTCAATTTACGATCGCGGTGGATGCCTNGACAGTGATGGTGATGGNTGGTCNGATCCAGAAGATCCTACNTCATCCNGACCATATGGNTGGACCTACAATGCCACTCGNTGNTACAACTCATGGGTCGATGANGAAGGCAANACTCGCGCAGCAGGAGAACATTGTGCNGATTTGTANCCGTGGGCAGAAGACGACACCTCNGCNGAAAATATCTGTGGAGAACGCTGTGNTGAGCAATGGGGTGACNGNGATGGCGATGGCTATGGTGANAACAATTCACANGGTGCTTGGAATCGCGATGCCTTCCCACTNGACCCCACACAATATGAGGACACTGATGAGGATGGATATGGTGACAATCCAGATGGAAACAATGCGGACGATTGTCCAACCATTTGGGGCAATTCAACTGTAGACAAGAAGGGATGTACAGATTCAGATGGCGATGGGCACTCGAATATCTACACTTACGATGTGAATCAGGAGACTGGTCTACGTGAAAATGAGCAAGGAGACGCTCTTCCGGACGATTCTCAACAGTGGCGAGATCAAGATGGTGATGGGTTTGGTGAAAATCCATTCGGCGATTGGGACCGCTGCCCAGAAGTTGCGGGCGCCTTGCTTGGCGTCCCCGGTCCTGGTTGTCCAATGCCAGTCGGTGACGAGGATGGAGACAATATTGCTGATGAGGATGACTTGTGTCCAGATTCTCCTGAAGGAGAGAACGTTAATTCCGACGGCTGTGCACCGTCACAATTGGATACCGATCAAGACACTGTGACCGATGATGTGGATATTTGTCCCAACACACCACTGGGAGAAGTCGTCAATGGCGTAGGTTGTTCGATGTCACAAACCGATATCGATTCCGATGGTGATGGTGTCAACGATGTCGATGACAATGCAGATCCGCTAGATTTGTGTCCGAACACGGATGCTGCGGATTATGACGATGTCGATGTAAACGGATGTGCTCCTTCGCAGCGAGACTCTGATGAAGACGGTATCACGGATGATTTGGATCTTTGTCCAGATACCACGCTAGGTGCCACAGTCACCTCGGATGGATGCATCGTTGTTGGTGCTGATACGGACAATGACGGGGTCGAAGATGCGGTAGATGACTTCCCATCTGAACCGACGCAATGGGCGGATACAGATGAAGATGGATTTGGTGACAATTGGGCCGATGGTTCTTGGAATTCAACTCGTGAAGGTACGGTGGGACAATGGGTCGCCAACGCCTCAAACCCTGATTTCTGTCCAGAAGTACCGGGTGTTTCAGACAATTCTCCATGGGCTGGAACTGGAGTGGAAGTGGTTCTGGGTTGTTCAGATTCCGATGGTGATGGATGGGCCAATTCTATCGATTGGGACCAAGTCGAATCCTCACAATGGGCGGACGCTGATGATGATGGGTTCGGTGACAACCAATCTGGCATAATGGGTGACCAATGTGTAGGGCAACCTGGAATCGCCGATGTTGATGAAGATGGACCCCATGAAAACGGATGTCCAGCACCTGATGAGGACAATGATGGTGTCTACAACAACTTTGACCAGTGTCAAGGGACGATTACCAATTCGACTGTGAACGTGCAAGGTTGTGCAGCATATCAGCTCGATACTGACGATGATGGTGTCTCTGACGATATTGACGAATGTCCAGATACCCCTGCTGAGGATTGGAACATTGTGAATCGAGACACAGGATGTACTCCGGCTCAACTCGAGGAAGATGAAGGTAGTTCCATGGGTGGTCTAATGCAATATGTTGGTATTGGATTGGGCGTTATTTTTGGACTTCTGTTGATTATGTTCATTATTCGTCGAATTCGGGGCGATCAAATCGATTGGGATGATGATCAAGATGATTTCTATGAAGATGATGATGAGGATGATTGGAGCCCATTCGGCGCAACTACCTCCTCCTCACCAGCGCCGTCTCGGTCATTCTCATCGCCACCAACGAGTACACCGTCACAGACCTCTAGTGGTCCGCCCTCTGGCACAACTTCGGGCGGGGCTAGCCGTGGTCCTCCCACACAAAGTAGAGGCCCACCGACTCGTTCGCAGACTTCGCCTTCTCCAACACCCACGCGCCCAAGTGGCCCATCAGGGGCTACTCGAAGGTCAGGTTCTGGAATGCGTCCTAGTGGACCATCTAAACCGGCCGCAACCGAACCACAAAGTCCGGTTCGAAAGACACGACGTACTGCCCCAAGCTCAAGCGAACAAAAACAGCCGGTTCGTAAGACACGTAAGACGAGCAAGAGTCCACAATCCGAAGTCACTCAAACAACTCGAAAATCACGCCGTACTGCATCTGAGCCCAAAAAATCTCGAAAGCGACGTTCAAGTACCTCATTTGACGACTTGTTTGGTACAGATGAAAAATCTGATTATGATTCAGCAGTCAATGCCGCCAAGGAGCGACTCATTGTGGGTGATTCTGAGCAGAGTGTCCTCGCTCGTTTACAATCCGAAGGTTGGAATGTCAAGCAGTCGAAATTTATTCTCGGGCATGCTAAACCCTGAATCATGAGTGTTCAAGCGCCGTCTACGACGGCGTCAACCTATTCAATGGTCTGCGCTCCGCCCAGTACAGGCGGACAGCATGGCTGACGAAGAACTGGAAGGAGCCAGTCTACCTCAGGGAATTGAGGTGGACGAAACCTCTGCCTATTTCGGAATCACAGACTCAAGCGAACTGATCAATCGTTTGGCAGAAACCGACCGACTCAACGGTCTTGGCGAGTTCCTTTCGCTTACGAGTGATTTGTTACTCAAGCAGGCCAATTTCGACTTTGATTCTGCGGCCTCAAGGTTGCAAGTTGAGGCTGGGGAAATTTACTGGCTTCTATCGGGTGCATTTGGCTTGCTCTCTTGGACAGATCCGATTCGAACCTACATGGGGATGGAAGATTCGATGGGCAACCCAGGGGGTCCTGACCCAGGTTTGGCTACGACTGAAAAAGATGCATTAGATGCGTTCAATGATCCCTTCCGTTTGTTGAAGATGCTGGCGATTGGACACACTTGTGGTGGTTTACAGGAATTAGACCAGTATTTGGCTAATTTTGAAGCCTGGATGCAAGATGTCGGGTCAAACAAAGTGCGCTTCTTAGCACTGCATCAGCAAATCAATGGTGTGCTAAGGGAATCCAATTCCGGAGGAGATGTATCTAGCCTATCCTCATTGACAGGAGGTCCAGTCACCAAAGCCTCAGTTGAGACACCTGCTGGGATGACATCGGTCGAAGCCAAACCAGCGCCAGAGCCTGAGTCTGTTCCAGAACCAGAACCAGAACCAGAACCAGAACCAGAACCAGAACCAGAACCAG
>NZXM01000025.1 GCA_002701965.1 Methanobacteriota archaeon
TTCAATGATTCTACCAATTGATTGACAAGTCCAACTCGAAGTGATTCCTCAGAACCAATACGGCCCGCCAACATAGACAAACGACGGAATTCAGCGCTACCGACTTTACGATAAACATACGGACCGATGACTGCAGGCAATATGCCCAGCTTTCCTTCTGAAAGAGCGATTCGGGTTCGGGGTTCGACAATGACATGATCCATACATGCAATTAGGCCTGCACCACCACCGAGTGCAACACCTTGGACCTTTCCAATGGTAAAGCAAGGATGCGCCCATAGGCTGTTGAAAAGGCGGTCAAGACGTTCTGAGTCCGCTCGGTTTTCCTCTGCACTCTTCGCACCTGCATCACGCATCATATTGATGTCAGCTCCAGCACAGAAGTGTTTCCCAGCACCCGAGATTACGATGACTCTCAGATACGGATTTCCTGCAGAATCTATCAAGGAACCACGTTCACCGACCGACCTCTGCTTGGTCCATTCAAGCAACGAGATGATTTCGCTGATGAGTTGGATGTTTAGTGCATTGAATACATCTTCACGAGTGAGAGTGAGATATGCTACGGCACGATCAATTTCAAGTGTACAAAGGCCTGTTTCCGGCACTAAATCTTCAATTGCAAAATTTGACATTTCAATTGCTCCTTTACATTCTGAATATCCCGAATTTTGTGTCTGGCATCGGAGCATTTAGACTGGCACTAATTGCCAAACCTAGAATATCGCGTGTATCTCGTGGATCGATGATGCCATCATCCCACAACCTTGCTGTCGAGTAATAGGGTGAGCCTTCGACATCATATTTCTCCAAAATTGGAGCTTGGAACTGATCCCACTCCTCGTCAGTCATAGGATCGAGTCCTTCTCTGGCACGCTGGTCTTGTTTGACCGTAGCCAATACATCGGCGGCCTGAGGTCCCCCCATCACTGAGATACGGCTGTTTGGCCACATGAATAGGAATCGTGGATCATAAGCTCGACCACACATCCCATAGTTTCCTGCACCATGGCTACCCCCTATAATCACGGTAAACTTAGGAACTGGTACACAGGAAACCGCAGTCACCAATTTGGCACCATCTTTAGCGATCCCGCCTGCTTCATATTCACGGCCAACCATGAAGCCTGTGATGTTCTGTAAGAAGACCAAAGGAATCCCGCGTTGACCACACAATTCGACAAAATGTGCACCCTTGAGAGAGGATTCCGAGAAGAGAATTCCATTGTTGGCTACAATTCCAACAGGGTAACCGTGAATCTTGGCAAATCCACATACTAGTGTTGGCCCATATCGCGATTTGAATTCATGGAAACGACTACCATCGACAATTCGAGCGATGATTTCTCGGACATCAAATGGTGTTCTGTTATCCTCAGGGATTATTCCAAGAATCTCATCAACGGCATAAGCGGGGTCTTCCGGAGCTTGGACTTCGAGTTTCGTTTTGCTCGTAGAATTCAGATTTTCGACGATGTTTCTCACCATTCGAAGCGCACTAGGTTCATCTTCAGCATAGTGATCGGCGACCCCAGATTGTGCAGTGTGAACATCTGCACCACCTAGATCTTCTGCACTGACCTCTTCACCAGTCGCTGCCTTCACCAATGGAGGGCCTGCAAGGAAGATGGTACCATTTCCCTTGACAATNATGGATTCATCCGACATGGCGGGGACATAAGCACCGCCGGCTGTGCAAGATCCGCATACTGCCGCAATTTGCGGAATGCCTTTGCCACTCATCATGGCTTGATTNCGGAAAATTCGTCCGAAATGCCCCTTATCGGGGAATACTTCATCCTGCATTGGNAAGAATGCNCCACCTGANTCTACCAAGTAAATACAGGGAAGGTGATTGNCTTCAGCCACTTCTTGNGCACGGATATGNTTCTTGACCGTCATTGGATAATATGAGCCACCTTTGACAGTTGCATCATTNGCAACAAAGAGACATTCTCTTCCATGAACNACTCCAATTCCTGTGACAACACCAGCGCTGGCGGCCTTCCCATCATACAATTCGAATGCTGCNANAGGNGATAATTCGAGGAATGGTGTCCCTGGATCACATATGGCTGAGATTCTCTCACGTGGGAGGGCTTTNCCTCGACTGCGGTGTTTGTCGACATATTTTCCACCNCCNCCTTGTTGCACGGTTTCCAGTCTTTCCCGTAGNGTTTCCAAAAGAGCACTNTTGTGCCCNTGGTTAGACTTGAACGCGGCATCAGACGAATTGACTCTAGATTGAAGTCGGTCCATACGCACCCCTAAGGGGTGCGAATACGAACTTGGCCTTGAAGACTCGCCTGTCTCAAACATCAAGTGTCATGCGCAAAACATCACGCAATCCAGGAGCCAAACCAACCACGAGTAGNCANAATANTACCAATAATCGAAGNTGNCGATGACGTGTTTCAAAACGAGCGTANGCGAACAACCACCAGATCATTCCAGCCAGACCGAACTTGAGNGCTCCNAAGCCCCAAGCNGTTCCNGCGACATCNATNACCCACTGAGATGCGACGTGTTTCTCACCATATCCAAAATTTTCNAATCCAACGCTCGTGGCNAGGCCATCGACCATTTGTCCGTACATNCCCAAGAGNACNACTGGTGTNCCTAGGACTGCNGCTGGNGANAGCGATTCNAGACGTTCCCATGTTGATGAATTTTGACGCTCCCAATCTTCGACGGTGATTCCTTCCGGCACNATCCCGGCTTCCAGNCCCATGTGTTTCAGTTGCGAGCGAGCTTCCTGTCCNGTGAACCACAGNACTACACAGATGATGAACGGNACACCNACGATGAAGAGGAAAGGAAGCATTGAGATAGGTTCNCGATTNTTCAGTGGCTCAATATACAGCATCAACCAACCNGATAGNTGTACAAAACTGCCACCAATTCCTGCCTGAATTAAACCCTGCTCAATNGCNGTNCAACACTCAAGNAAGGGGTGAATGAGAACGATTACCANTAGACCAAATATTGGACACANAAAGAGAGGNGATTGGANCCAATCAANGAAATCTTGCTCCCANTGACTTCCAATTTGNGGCATAAAAATAGNCCATTGNAGGAGNACCAAGACGAAGGACAATTGCGTGACNTTTNCCTTGCCTCCAAATTCTGCNTTCTTGTTTACANTGTGACTCATCCANCCAACGAGAACAACCCATANTGCAACGTGGAANTGGATGAGNGGAGAAACNAANAATCCNCCCATTCCTTCCGGGTCAAACAANAATCCATCNTCATTCACCTCACCCAAAGATGCCCAGATGATCCAGGGCATCAANGCNAGAATCGATTCATCTCTNGGNGGTATACCGATTCTTCTTANCCANGCTGAAATAACGACAACGAAGGAGACAAGCAAAAGCGAATATGCAACCGTATCNACAGGATTGTANCCTGCNTCTCCNGTGGTTGAATCGATTGANTGGGGCTCAATGAAGTAAGTATCATAACTTTCTGAGAGNATGTTGCCCGGAGCGANATCCTGNCCAACAATGGCNCCGAGAAGTAGTATGATNGCAGTNAGNATGATGGTTGCNGCACCGCGNTCCATCAAAGAAAANTGTGAATCGGGCAANGGCTTCTCTGTAATNNGNAGATTATCTTCNGCCATATNNGAACCNCANTNGGTTTCGATTACTCTTCTTCGCCAACTTGNCGTGCTTCGTGNACTTCACGGAATACGATNGTCTCAACACCAACATGATCCCTCAGAGTCCGAATCAAACTGAACTTCGTAAACGCCCAATTCTGATCATAAGCGACAAATTCTGGAAGTGTAATGGTCAAATCATCACCATCAAATTCAACCTCAAAACCATCTCGACCAGTATTGGTTTCAAGTAATGTCGAGACTTTTTCGGCACGATCCTCGACAACCTTCACGATTCGGTACTTGTAACGCAAGGTTCGACCAGCCAATGGATGATTGAAATCGATACGGGCTCGACCAGCACGGACCATCTGAAGAATTCCTTGCTTCCCATTGATTTCAACAGGGCCACCGATGGCCAAGCTGTCAGGATCGCGGACGGAGCGAGCTAGGACATCTTGGCCCATGGTCTCAACCGCATTGGGGTCTCTTTCGCCATATGCATCCTCTGGAGCAATGTCGAATTCATAGTCAGTTTCAGAATCTGCTTCGGCAAGGTGTGCCTCAAAGCCTGCAATCAATCGACCATCACCAATGACGGTGACGAGAGGAGAATAAGTTCGGTTTTCATCGAACTTCTCGGCTTCCTTCGCTACCTCTTCGCGAGTCGTTTCGATGAGTGAATCATCGTCTGCATTGTAGAGGTCATAATCGATATGGACAATTGAACCGTTTTCCATTTTTCCACCGACCCAGCATTGTGGGCGGCCCGGCGACTGACTTCCCCTTTATGAGCGTGCGGTTGCGGAGCCCGAGCCCGTAGGGCTCATTCTTCCTCCCCTTTGGACGATGTAGGAACCATGATCCAAGTCAGTGCTGTACCGATTAGAATCAAAGACCACCCTGCCCAAACTAGGTGACTGCCGGTGAGGTCGTAAATCACCACACGGATGCGGTCGACGGATTCTCCTTGTTGCATGAACGATGTCAAGTAAAGTTGGTTAGCTTGGCTTTGATCGAAAATCATTACTAAATCACCATGGGGCCGATGCCAGATATCTGTTTCCGCACGCGCTGAAATCCCTCCTTCATCGAATCTTATCATGCCAGGAGTCATTGTCGCTATGATATCACCATTCGATTCTTTTCGGACTTCAACGGTAACAAGGATCTTGCCATCTCCGACTTTTTCATCCCATTGCTCATCATCAGGGCCGTAAGCATCCAATTGGGTAAATGTATACCAATATCCATTGTGTTCGATGGGTGTATCTTTGGCCAGCATCACGATGTGACTGGGGTCCCCTCGCTGGACCAGTGTCGTGGTAAACACGTGACCAACCAACAATAGAAGGATACCAAGATGTGCAATATGCATAGCCACACGATGTAGTTGTATGGGCTTTCTTCGCAATTGAAATTCGCCAAGTCTAATCCATACTAGACGGGCCATTGGTGGAATTGAAAATATCAACAAGGGTAGAGCGAAGCCAGCAATGATTCCACGTGTAATCCCCTCTGAGAATAAGTGATCTGCATCCCCAGGTAGACTGTTTCCATACACCTTTGCGAAGAGTGCACTAAACACAACCAATGAGACGAGTATCATTGGAATTCGTTCCGGATTCACCACCTTCCTCCAACTGTAGACTGTCAATCCAAGTGCTGCCAAGCAGAGCAATGGCAAGCCAAAAATCTCATGCCACTCCAAATTGGCACCATCAACTTCGGCGAGGAGTAGTAACCAAGTCAACAAGAGGAACGGTGCACCAACTGCCAGTGGAACCCACAGAACAACACGCTGTTGCCATCGTCCATCTTTCCATTTCAGGGGTGGGTCTTCGATATCCTTGCTGAGGAATAGTGGCGATAAAAACAGCAACATTCCGACAATAGCATGAGTGGTTGACAGTAAGAAGGCCCAGTAACTGAATAACATCAGTAAAACCCCCGAAGATATCCAAACAACCCTATCTCTAGATCCACGTCGACTCCAGAGCAGGATGCCGAATGTACCAGCAAGGATTCCAACTTCAAGGCTGCCTATTTGAATACCAATTAGGGCCCCTATAACGAACCCCAAAGGAGCCCATTCTTGGTTCCGTTCATTGGCAAAATGTCGTATGAGAAGCCAAAGCATAGCCGCAAGTACGACGAGGTAGAGGTGAACTTCGATGCCAGGTGCATCACTGAAGCCCAATTCCAAAATTCTCTGTACTGGCCCCATCGTAGGATCGATTTCACCCTCTGCAACAAACGCATGAACACTCTGCCAAACACCATTTGCACGAGTTACCAAAGTTGCGTGGAACGAAAAAAAGGCAGGAAGGACCCCAAGACCAATGAACCAATGATCCTCCTTGGCCATCCCTTTTGGTAATCGTAAATGCAACAGAATAACCAGCGCCAACCATGGCAGAAGTGAACCTGTTTCAACAGGGTCCCAGGCCCAGTAACCACCCCAATCAAGTACAGTATATGCCCACAAACCTCCCAGACCAACACCAAGGGTACCAACCCACAATGCTGGTCTTGCAAGATGTAAGATTCGATCTCTTGCTGGAGCACCCGGAATCAACATTGCAGTAATCGCATGCACTCCTACGCCCACGCANAAGGTATAGTATGCGAAGACAACAGGGGGATGAATGACCATCAAATCTGTTTGTAATAGGGCGTTCAAGCCAGGGCGACCGAATGCATCACTGGGCGTAGAACGAAAAGGATTCATCATTAGTGCGATGGATAGTAACAGCATTGAGAAGACAACCAATAGGCGAATTCGCATCCGGTGCTGGTCTAACGATTCAGAGGTGTGCTTTTTCCCATCGATGAGAATTAATGCGCCCAACATTGCGACCCAGAGGAGTAGTGGACCTTCTCGACCCGCCCAGATTGCACTGATTCGATACAACAATGGTAGATCTGAACCGCCATTCATCCATACATATTCTAGGCTCGATATATCGAGAATGAAGAAGGTTAACAGTGCTAGAAATGGAAGCATCAATGCGATGCCTAGCAGNTTTCGCATCCATTCACCATCCGTAGTACTTCGCACGGCTGTAACCAAATGCGAGCATGGCTGGGACAATGCGTCTGAAATAGAGGGTGGGTTTTCTGAAAAGTAATCTCAATCCAACCATGGCTTTGCCGTGTGGGCCCATCGCAGACATCTCCTGTGGAAAACAACGTCCCATCAGTGACATGTCGTCATCTGTCAGGTTATACAATGCTGTTTTTCCTTTCAGGATTTTTTCATAAGGGGGAAATTCCTTCTTCCATGCTGCTTGATAGTGGGCCATCTTGGACTTTGATAAATCACCTGAGGTTATCGCGGAAGCGGCTGTTTCTGCTGCAAAAACAGCNGACTTTAGTGCAAGGTGTGAACCACCCTCAAACAATGGTGAGGTGAAGCCTGCNGCATCACCAACCAAGAGCAAGCCATCGGCGTATGTTCGCTCATGNGGGCCTGAAATTGGAATCGTGCCCCCAAATCCGCGGACTGAACGAGCNCCGTCTCTCCATGGGGGNTTGACCACTTCAAGATTAGAGAAGTGGGTGTGCTCAATAAACGAATCTANATCTTTGATGATACCTTTCTTTTCTTCACTGACCAAGCCAACNTTGGCNCGACCATCACACTTCGGAATCATCCACAGGTATCCTTTCTTTGCGTATTTGGGCCANATATAGAAGTCAAGATAACCATCGGTTGGAACGTCCAACATTTCGTATTGCATGCCTGCAATCACTTTGGGTCGCTCATTCAATTNGGTCAACTTTGAGCAGACACCTGCGACCCCTGATGCATCGATGATGACCTTTGTCGTGATAGGAAATGCCTCGCCTTTACCCTCACACAACCATCCCCCAAACTGTCCATCTTTTTCGATGCGAGTCATGCCGGTCAGTTTGTGATTCAGATTTAGTGTCGCACCTTGAGCAACGGCCTCGTTTGCAATCCATTGTTCAAAGAGATGTTTCTCCAAGACATATCCNGATTCAGAGAGCTTCTTCTCAGTTCCATCAGGGAAAATCACACGGATACCATCAACACGCTTGCTGATGACTGAATCTGGTATGTCCAATTCAAGATTGGCCACGGCGATATCGGATAGACATTCGCCACAGTGAACGGGGGTGCCAATTTCGGCATGATCTTCAATGAGAATTACTGACAAACCCGCCCTAGCTGAATGGAGAGCAGCAGAGCCACCGCCAGGCCCGGCACCGACCACCAGCACATCACACTCGGTTGCCATTGGACCTCTAACAACCAATACAGACCATGAAACACACGGTGCCTTAGGCACCGGCTCGCATACACTGTATTTCATACGATGAACGTTTCCGGGATGTATGGGATGGCGCCATTTGGGCCGGTATCTCCGAGCATTGGAGGACCAAGGGGACTTGATTCGCATCACTCACCCAGTCGATTGTTACTTGGAGGCTGGATGCATTGCCGACAAACTTGTGAAAAACAACGGCCCCGCAGTCATTTTTGAAAAACCGAGACTGGCAGATGGCTCCATCTCTGAACTGCCTCTTGCAATGAATCTATTCGGNACTAGANGGCGAACAAACCAGGCATTAAGAGTCGAAAAACCAGATGAAATCGGGCTGAAATTGACAGAATTAATGAAACCAGATATTGGCACATTTGTCAAGCGTCCATGGAAAGCATGGCCACTTGCGAAGCGTGCCCTTGCATTACCTCCGAAAAAGGTTCGAAGAGGNGCGTGTCAACAGGTNCGCATGGAAATTCCTGATGTGACCAAGTTACCCATCCCAACCACTTGGATGCATGACGGAGGGCCATTCATCACACTTCCTTTGGTGGTAACAAAAAACCCCGANACACAGGAGCACAATCTTGGCATGTACAGAGCACAAGTGTTTGGGCCGACTGAAGTTGGATTGCACTGGCAGATGCACAAACACGGTGCAGAACATGCAGAAGCGAACGATGGAAAAATGCCCGTTGCGATTTGTATGGGAGGNCCACCTGAGGTGATGTTTAGCGCAATCGCACCTTTACCTGATAACNTAGAGGAATACATGTTTGCAGGAATGCTGGGGGAAAGGCGTTTGCGAATCACAAAGTGTCTCACACAAGATTTGTGGGTCCCTGCTGAATGTGATGTTGTGATTGAAGGATACACTATTCCGGGAGAAACACGACTTGAAGGACCATTTGGAGATCATTTCGGCCATTATTCGCTTGAAGGACAATTTCCTGTACTCCATGTAACTGCGATTACCCATCGCAAGGATGCTGTACTCCCAATGACCATAGTCGGTAAGCCCCCTATGGAAGATGGGTATCTCGGTGAGGCAATTGGAGCTGCATTCCTACCGGTCCTGCAGTTCCAACATAGAGATGTTTGCAATGTNTTCTTACCACTGGAGACTGGTTTCCATAATTTGGCAATCGTGNCCTCCAAACAAAGATATCCCGCTCAGGCTAGAAAAACNGCNTTAGGACTTTGGGGTGCAGGACAAATGATGTTCCTGAAGAGCATTGTTGCAACTGGTCCTAATCACAACGCAAAAGATCTCGATGCACTATTGGATGTGCTTGACCAAAACGTTTCTATCCCGGATGATTTGATTGTACTGGACGGTATGGTTGCTGATCAGTTGGCNCACGCTGCACCTGTTGAAGGGATTCATTCGAAACTNCTGATTGATGCTTCTACTGAAAGACAACAAGAAGGTGCAGATATCGAACTGGATGGAATTGATGGCATCACGCAATACCGATGGTTACGGCCTTCGATGTTGGTTGTTACGACGAGGATTGAAGATGGACCATCCGAACTTGAGAATACAGATGTATTGAATGAATCTGCTGCTGCTGCACAGAGAGAAAAAATATCTCAATTGAGAAAATCGATTTGGCAATTGAAAAATTCTGAGAACGTTCGTTGGTTGTTTATCACCGATGAAAGTGTTGACTTAGATGCTGATGATGCGATGCGTACGCTACTGTGGCAGTTATTTTGCCGGTTCGAAGTTAAGCGCGATTTGCACTATTCCGATGATGGGAATCGGGTCTGTTGGGATGCAACCGCACCAATTCCAAGCAACGATGGCCCAGTGCCTGTACGAAGATGGCCTGCTGTTTGCCTTCATGACCCCGATGTTCAGAAGAAGGTCGATGAGTGGTACGACCAGGAGGTGCGTAAATGGGCCTAAGAGAAATCCTCGAATTTGTGAAAATTGAGCANACATTATTTTCACTNCCTTTCGTATTTATNGGAGCCGAAATTGCAGGATATTCGGCACCAATTGAACTCGCGTGGATTCTCGTCGCTGCTGTGGGAGCAAGGGGGTTGGCGATGGCACTGAATAGAATCATTGATCGTGAAATAGATGCGGAAAATCCACGCACTGCAGGGAGGCACTTGGCCTCCGGNTCNATGCAATTGAGTACNGCTTGGGNNCTCTCAGGTCTATTCTTGCTGATGTTATTGGTGGGAGCTTGGCAATTGAATGAAGTTGCACTGGCAATGAGTTGGCTTCCCGTGGCCACGTTTGTTGCTTATCCCTACATGAAGCGCATCACNTGGGGCTGCCATTTTTGGCTTGGATTATGCTTAGGTCTTGCACCTGCAGGGGCATGGTTGGGAATCCAAGGAAGTGTACTGGGGTGGGCTGCGATTACAGAATTTCATTGGTANCCAACTATCTTTTGGATATGTTTGGGCGTNATGTTTTGGATTGCGGCATTCGATCTCAATTATGCATTGATGGATATCGAAAGCGACCGTGAAAACGGAATCTGTTCGTTCCCTGCTCGATTTGGAGAACAACACACACTGAGAACCAGTATACAACTGACTTTGCTTTGGTTCGCGTGTTTTGCAATAGCGGACCCAATAGATGATATCACATTCCTAGTGGCTGCAGCGCTCATGTGTTGCGTCAATATCGGCGTAATCCTGTCGCAAAAGCGCTTGGTTGATTTCCAAAAGACGTTTTTCTACACCAGTGTTGCCACTGGTTGGGTTTTGCTGGGAGGATTGATGATTGCATGAACAGTGTAGATCCTTTCGATTTATCAAAAGCCCTTGATGGAGCGGCAAAAGCACACCTCGATCCAACGGTATCAAAGTTTGAATTATGCTCCGAATATGGTCCGGCAGGAGACCAACAAAAAGCAATTGAAAAAACGCTTTCTCAATTGAAAAAATCTCAATCAAGATGCGTGATGTTGGGGGTCACGGGTTCGGGTAAAACATTCGCAATGGCCAACATCATCGAATCCCTCAACATCCCTACCCTAATCCTCTCGCACAACAAGACTCTATCCAGACAATTGTGGCAAGAGATGTCATCCCTATTCCCGAGCAATGCAGTAGAGTA
>NZXM01000026.1 GCA_002701965.1 Methanobacteriota archaeon
AAAAATGCTTACTGTAACTCAACTGAGAATCGACACAGGAGATGTCGATTTGGATTTGGATTTCCAGAACAAGAAATATCTCAAAGTGTTACAGGGTTACCGCACAACTCGTCTATTGAGGGTTGCAACCGACTGATTACTGGGCATCGAGAGCGGCTTCAATCAGGCCGACAAATGGCGGACTCGGTCGATTAGGCCGACTTTTGAACTCCGGATGATATTGTGTGGCGAAGAAGTAAGGGTGACCTTCGAGTTCGATGATCTCCATCCTCTCACCTTCTGTGTCTTTGCCAACAAACCGCATTCCAGCTGCTTCCAATTCAGCCACCATATCTGGGTTGACTTCGTATCGATGACGGTGGCGTTCATGAATTTCCATTTCACCTTGATACAATCTATACGCTTCACAATCTTGAGTTTGTAAATTGGTTTGACGGCTACCTAATCGCATGGTTCCACCCATGTGGGTTCGACTACCTTCGGGCATGAAGATGACCGCTGGATGTGGGGTTCCTTCATCGAATTCAGTACTATTCGCCCCAGCTTTCCCAAGAACGTCGCGTGCAAAATCAATGACTGCGATCTGTAACCCCAAGCAAATTCCAAGGTAGGGTTTGCCAGTTTCTCGACAATAACGTGCGGCGCACATTTTCCCTTCAACACCGCGGTTGCCAAAACCACCCGGTACCAGAACCCCATCGGCTCGCTTGACCATGTCCCAATACTCCGCATGTTTCTCGGGGTTGTCTTTGGCTTGATGTGGTTCTAAATATTCTGCCTCCACCCAATCGATGTTCATCTTTGCACCGGAATTGAATCCTGCGTGTTGCAATGCCTTGATGACACTGAGGTATGAATCAGAAAGTCCCGTGTATTTGCCGACCATTGCGATGGTCAATTCCTTGCTCAAATTGTCGACACGCTCNGCCATGGCTCGCCAATCGTCGAGTAATGGACGTGAACTGGGGANAGGTAGACCCAATCGTTCGGNCAATTTCTCAGATGCACCTTGCTCGTTGAGCATCAGTGCGACATGGTAGATATTGGGGACATCNTGTGCACTGTACACGTGTGANGGTTCAACATGNCAGAATGAGGACAGCTTTTCCTTGACCTCGGGATGAAGTGGCTCACTACTGCGACAAACCAAGAAATCAGGGGCCAAACCTGCGGCTCGTAGTTCTTTGACCGNGTGCTGAGTGGGTTTGGTTTTCTGCTCACCGACCACACCAATGACAGGGACGAGGGAGACGTGGAAGAAACAGATGTTTTCNCGACCGACCCGAAATTGGAACTGCCGCAATGCTTCCACGAATGGTGCACTTTCGATATCNCCNACAGTNCCTCCGAGTTCAATCACACACACATCGGGATNTTCGCCAGAACCATCACTGCATTGTGAGGCGACCCGCTCAATCCATTCTTGGATCTCATTGGTAATNTGTGGGACCACTTGAACTGTTTTTCCAAGGTAGTCACCCTTTCGCTCACGNTCAATGACAGCGGAGTATACTTTACCCGTTGTCAGGTTGTTGTCACGGCCCAAACGAATGTCAAGGAAACGTTCGTAGTTGCCAAGATCAAGGTCAACCTCGCCGCCATCGTCCAANACGAAGACTTCACCGTGTTCAAACGGACTCATTGTCCCAGCATCGCTATTGAGATAAGGGTCGATTTTGATTGCAGTAACGCGTAAACCCATCGATTTCAGCAGTACACCAATGCTTGACGCAGTTACGCCTTTCCCAATTCCACTGAGGACCCCGCCCGACACCACAACGTACTTCATTGCCATCAACGGGGTTTACATCAAGAATGCCCCGCCTATGAACGTTGGCCAACATCTCGCCGGGATTCTTACCTTGATGTGACTTACTTCATGTTCAAGTATCGTCCACAGTTGAGGTCATTCATGGGTCCACGTATTCTAGTGACAGGTGCGCTTGGACAGATTGGTACGGAGTTGGTAGAGATGCTCTGTACCAAGTTTGGTGGGGGGAATATTATCGCGACAGATGTTCGTGAATCCTCAAACTGCCGATTTCTCGATGTGATGGATTCAGAGGCNATTGATATTCTGGTTGAATCTGAAGGGATTACAGAAATTTTCCANCTTGCTGCATTATTATCGGCAACTGGGGAGAAGAATCCAGAATTGTGTTGGAAGATCAATGTCGAGGGTTTGGAAAATGTCATCGCCGTTGCCAAGAAGTATGATTGTCGTTTGTTTGCCCCTTCATCAATTGCCGTCTTTGGCTCGGATTGCCCCGATATTGCACCCCAAGTGACACCTCTGAACCCCGCTACAGTATATGGGAAAACCAAGGTGGTTGGTGAGCAGTTAGCCATGACTTCCGGTGTCGACATGCGAGGGTTGCGTTATCCTGGTTTGATTTCCTACAAGGCTCCAGCCGGTGGGGGGACCACTGATTATGCGGTTGAGATTTTCCATGCAGCATTACAGCACGGACACTACACTTGCTTTGTGCGCGAGGATACTCAATTGCCGATGATGTACATGGATGATGCCATTCGAGCAACGTTGGAAATCATGGAAATACCTCGTGAAAAATTGGGTGAGGCAAGAGGCGGATACAACATCGCCGGTTTCTCGTTTACAGCAGGCGAATTGGTGCAAAGTATTCGACGCCATCTGCCAGATTTTACTTGTGACTTCGTTCCGGATGTAAGGCAGCAATATGCAGACTCGTGGCCCAATGATATCGAGGATGAGGTGGCCAGAGCCGAATGGGGTTGGGCCCCTAAATTTGACCTTGATGCAACAGTGGATGCCATGTTCGCTGGACTACAAGTTGGGTAAACGTTAGTCATTAACAACCTTTGAAATGCAAAGGTTACCCTCCAGATTCATGGAATCCAAACGTGTTGTTCCNCTGTTCGTACTTCCAATGGGTCAGTTTCCTCATACAGTCGAGCCATTGAGGGTATTCGAACCAAGGTACAAACAGATGCTTGATGACTGTGTACTCAATGATTCTCCATTTGGNTATATTGCGACAAATCCGGATTCANTTGATCTTGANGGGTGGTCTCCTCCTTCCCAGTACGGGGTATTCAGTCTGGCAGANGATGTCAATGAGCAAGGGACAAATCACGTTTTTACGGCGCATGGNGGNGCNAGATTCAGGGTTCTTCGAGTCATTCCTGCTGCCTTACCTGCTCAGTCCTTTGGAGATATTTTTCCTTCAGTTGACGATTTGGTGGATTCATATGCTGATGAAAATCCAGANGGNAAATTATACCTCAGAGCCGAGGTTGAACAACTCCCCCCACTGATTGAATCCATCGAAGAGTCTCGATGGGAAGACTTTGTTCATGCA
This sequence comes from Methanobacteriota archaeon, assembly GCA_002701965.1. Taxonomy (GTDB): domain Archaea; phylum Thermoplasmatota; class Poseidoniia; order Poseidoniales; family Thalassarchaeaceae; genus MGIIb-P. Next base: position 3,342 of record NZXM01000026.1, read on the forward strand.
TGGGCTGAATATTTGGTGATGATGGACGCATTGCTACGAGCCTCTGGCCTCGGATTAGAAGAAGTATTGACGATTTTGCAGGAGGAATTCAGTGTTTATTCAGAAACAGGGTTGTGGAGCGCCTGTCAATCAGTATTGACTGAACATGATGAGCGACAGGCAGCTCTAAGTTCTGAAGATGCCAATCAAGTGATTTCGATTCTTGAAGATTCAATCAACAAGAAAAAAATCCAGATGGATTTNATCCAATCNATGTTAGATAATGANGAAAACCGATGATGCTTNTCGGAAAAAGAAAAATCATCGTAGTTGCTGAACTTATTGTCGGAGGGAAGATACCGTTGAATTCACTAGATTGGGTTAGCCGATTTCTCGANCAAACTCCTGGTGATGANAAGGTTGGAGGAATCCCCAGACAAGTTCCTGGCAAATGCTGGTCTAGAGTCAACCCTACACCAACGCCAGATCCTGTTCTNAGATTGTGGTCTTTAGAAATGGCTGAAGAGTTNGGAATTGAGAGNAAAGAAGATGAAATTCTNGGTGGTAAAAAAATTGCCAAGGGAATGGACCCTTATGCCCAACGATATGGAGGCCATCAGTTTGGCAATTGGGCTGGNCAACTTGGTGATGGAAGAGCAATCACTTTGGGTGAAGTTGACACGGGTGAANAAATACTGGAATTACAATTGAAAGGATCTGGTTCTACACCATACTCTCGGTTCGCCGATGGTAAGGCTGTACTGCGCTCTTCAATTCGTGAGTTCCTTTGTAGTGAGGCAATGTACCATTTGGGNGTTCCAACCACCCGTGCGTTGTCGTTGGTTACAACTGGAGAAGATGTTGTTCGGGACATCATGTATGATGGTCAGCCGGCTCCAGAACCTGGCGCCATCGTTTGCAGGGTTGCGCCAAGCTTTCTGCGCTTTGGGAGTTACCAAATCCATGCTCTCAAAGGAGACTTTGTTACGCTTCGGACATTGGTTGATTATACCGTAAAACATCATTTCCCTGACCATAGCACTGACAGCGATGAAGGGTTGCTTGAATGGCTGAAACAGGTGGCTGTTGAAACTGCTCGAATGATTTCCGAGTGGATGAGAGTTGGTTTTGTTCACGGTGTGATGAATACGGATAACATGTCCATTCATGGACTCACCATCGATTACGGCCCCTATGGTTGGCTTGAGGATTTCAATCCTGATTGGACACCCAACACAACGGATGCAGGACGAAAGAGNTACAGATTTGGCCATCAAGCAGAAATTGGGCANTGGAANTTNGCNCGTTTATTGGAAGCGGTNAGTCCGTTGATGTCGGAACCCAATCTGTTGTACGAGGCACTGGATTTGTACGANTCTTCCTTCCACNAATACAACAATCNCATGTGGGCAAACAAACTCGGCCTNGGAGATTTTGTCCAAGAAGACGAAGCACTGGTCACAGAATTGGTATCNATCATGCAAAAAGTGGAGACGGATATGACCATATTTTTCAGATTGTTGTCNTCAATCAGTCAGCCTGAAATTAACCNACTCAAGTTTGCATTTTATGATCAAGAAAACATTCCTGTGGAAGAATGGAATCGTTGGTTGAACATGTGGTGGTCTAGAGTCGATGGAAAACCTGACCAGAAAGCAATGATTCAGGCGAATCCGAAGTATGTACTCCGAAACTGGATGGCGCAATTGGCCATTGATGCTGCTGAAAACGACGACTATTCTATCGCTGTCGAACTCTATGAACTATTGAAGAAACCGTATGAAGAGCAACCAGATTCTGAGAGTGATTGGTTCCAAAAGCGACCTGAATGGGCTAGACATCGAGTCGGTTGCTCTATGCTTTCATGCTCGAGCTGAAATTCCTTGGGATAATGTAGAATTGGTCAAGTAGTTACAGCATCGCCCAGTGCTGTGTCCTACTGCCATGAGTGCGGGAAAGAGCTTTCCAATTCTTGGTCCCCCTGCCCGATTTGCTCGGATGAAGTCAAGAAACTTACCCGAAATGCTCGAGGAAACAAAATACTCATCGAGAGTTTTGGATTGATAATTGCTCTTGGATTCCCAATATTTTGTATTCTATTGATATTCTCTGTTGAATCGTGGTTAGGATTAATTTCAATCTTCTTTTTCGTCTCATTGGTTCATACCATCAATATCATTACTAACTACACCTCCCCCAAAGACTGGAAGCTGGAATCTGATGATGAATCTGAATCTCTATCCGAATTCGAAGAGGTGGTGGGTGATGTTTCGGATGGAAATAACTGGCTCCGAACACGTTTTTTGTTGATGAACGGTTTAGCAATTGTAGTCAGTGGAATCGGAATGGATTCAATCGCGATGAACCACATCATTTTCTGGAGTGCATTGATTGTTGGAGGTCTCATTTGGTCATCCCCAAGGGGCAACATGGATGAACCTGTAACCGTGGACGATTTGTTCGATCAATGAGCATTTTTTGGCACATTGATTATTGAGCCAAAGGACGAATCCATGGAGAACCTGGTCTTCAATTTGTGAAATCATTCAGGAAATTCCACATCAGTTCATACGTATCCGTTCCATCGACTTGATTCGGCCAAGTGTGCTCCTGAGCTTCCATCCCATAGTGTTCAATTCGTACATCACCATCGCAGTCACTGTGAACAATGTGTTCGACCTCATCTCCATTGAACAAATGTGCATGTGTATTATCATTTTCACAATTCGATTTTTCCGCCCAATAATCGATCATTCCAGGGACATTGCTCATGGTCCCAACCCCTTCGTGCTCACCCTCTTTCCAATCCCAATCGTCATCGTAATCGATGATATAATCCAGTTTCCCATGAATATGCAAGACCGCCATCGATCCTGACAAATCACAGGTTTCAGGATTGACGGGCATGGTTCCTGCAAAAGAAGCGACTGCGGCGAATTGATGGTTCATTTGACATGCAATTTCATAGGTGTACATGGACCCTAGTGAATAGCCGATTCCATACAATCTGTCTTCGTCAATACAGTATGCTGTGGACAAATTTTCAATGATGTGTTCGACGTAAATGTTGTCTTCTCTTGAGGTAGCAGCCGTGTTCAGATACCATTCGCCTTCTGCCGCAGTTCGATCATCATCTGCAATGGCATAAGCCATGATGAATTTCTCTTCTTCTCCAAGTTGGTCAAACTGNCTNTGTTGTTGGAAATCCTCGGTACTNCCNCCNCCACCATGGAAGGCNATNATNACGGGCAACAACGTGCCNGCATNCGAACTTGGTGCNGACAATCGGNATTGTCGNTCNTCTCCATTNACNTTGATGTCGATNNANGATTGAGTCAANCTTTGNGANGGCAATGTNCANGGGTCNACGAANACNGNNNNTGCATCATCCATCNCAAGATATCTTCTGAAATTGAATCCTCAAGACACCCGCTCAGTGGAATAGTGAGCATGAGAATTGCCAAGAGCACACTGGGTGAAATCTTGGCCATGAATATCCGAAAGTAATGCCTCATAACAAATTATCGAAAATCGGTGCTCTCAGCATAATCCATATCCACATCAAGTAGACGACAATGGCTCCAATTTCAAAAGAAATCCTTCGCCANCTAAATCTGTTTGAAGTTAAGNAGATGTAGGAATGCCAACATCGTGAGAGTACAAAAATCCATGCTAGTGNNAAGATGATTACGTCTACATCATCAANGTACATGATGACAAGACAAGTCACGAAAAACAACAGTGGAAACTCGAATAGATTGGTGAAATGCAAATCNGTTTGCAGCGACTTTCTAGGAGGTTTCTCTCCTTCAAAAGTGANNTAATATCTCCAATCGAATCCTTCGTTNACGACACNGATTCTCCTTCGGAGCATTGTGATTCCAACAAAGAAAATCAAGTTAATCATGGCAAACATGGGCCATANAATCGNGNNATNNTTCACTCAANCCTCTCCGTCAATTGGNCTAGTAAACCAGTTGTATTTCTGATGCCGAACTAAGTTCGATTACACCTGGTGGGNCACTCCATGTGATATTGTCATCTGAAACAATCAGTGCACNGTCTCCTTCGCTGTGACCAAGTGTAGCCTTTACAGAGGCAAATGAACAGTAAAGTGTCGCATTGCTTGCGATCTTTTCCATCATTTCAGAAACGAATTTTGAATCCGGCCCCATCTCAGTGTTTAGTTCATCGATGTAGTTGGGATCGAGCAATCTTGTTCCTGCCGCTGCGAAGAAAACACTCACATCATGGCCGTCGGCGATGGCTTGTGCGGTACAGGCGATTCCGACGATCGATTTTATTGTGTCATTTTTCGGCTCTGATACAAACTTGATGAAGTACTTCTTACTCATGATTTGGCGAATAAAAATCGGTACTTGAAATCTTGGACATGAATATCCAAGCAATGTCTCACAACAAATTATCCAAAATCAGTGTGAGTTATTCAAAATCCCTACGGGATTTGACCCTCGGCCGTCCAAAGTGACAAAAGGTGGAAGGCTCTGCTGGCCCTATGAGCGACGACGAAACCCCCGCCATAGGCGGGGACGATTTGATGTCGCCTCATGAATTGCTGGAGGAATTGGATACTGATGAATCCGGCTGGATTGAATCGGATGAATTCGAAAAACGCGACCCGATTGACAAAGAACTCGACCGGATTCGAACACGTCGAGAGAAAGCCTCCCGTCGATTTCCTCGAGGCATCGAGGACTTCGTTCTCATTGGTGGTCTGATTTACGGCATCCTGTTCTTTGGCGGTACTCTGGCGATGAGTGCTGGATTACTGGGAAACAGTGTCGCCCTCGATGAGACTCTATCCGATACATTCCTCGACTTTGAGAACTGCACTGATCCCGGTGACGAGGTTTGGATCAACGTCTGGATTGACGATTCACACAACATTCGGATTGACGCCATGAACGTCCCTGCTGATGCCCTATACACCGATATTTCCTACAGTTTAAGCGAAGGTTCTGCCAAAGATTCGTTGGGTACGGTCATCACTGAAGAAAATTCAACGACAATCAAGATTGACATTGAAACTTGGCCGGATGGCGAATACGACTTGCATGCCGAATTCACCAATCGAACGGTTGAATATGCCGACGAAGAAGATGTCAATGGCACTTGGACAGGCAAAACCATTGCACAATCCACGGTCTTTGTTGAAATCAAGAGTCGGGCTCCTGGCATGGCTTGGTTGCCTTGGGTTGAAGATGACCCTATAACCGAAGCAAAACTCACCACAGACGAGTCACGACGCTGCTGGACCACCTCTGAACTTGGAAACTGGGGCTGGATTATGATGGCCGCAGAGTGGGGTGGTGGGCGTGAAACCGCCATGTTGGCCGGTGGTTCAGCCGGTGTTCCACCTTGGTGGATGGCGTTCGTCTCCATGTCGATGTCGATTTTCTTCTTGTTCGTCCAATACCCGCTAATGTATCGGTTCTACCATACCGAAGAAGACGACGCATTGAGTGAAAAGCAGCTTCGTAGATTGATCCAACAAGCCATTCAGAAAACCGAGAAGAGAATGCGTGTGGTCGTAGATTGGGATGTTTGGAAAATGCAGGAAAGAGAGATCAGCATCGATGTCTTGATTCCTTACAAAACCACGATGGAAACGCACGAGGATATGCAATCGATTCGCGCGACCATGGTCAAGAATGTCTTGGATGAATTCAAGGACTTTGGCGTCATGAAACCTTTGCACTTGCAAGCCAAACCTCTAGACCACCGTAAGGGCATCTTCGAAACCATCGGTCAAGGNCTCGACATGACGGTTGAGGCCAAAGGAGAGCGTGCCGAATTGGTGGATGACTATTCCAAGTTCTTCGAAAGCGTCGGCAATCTCGCGGGTGTCGAGGATCGAGCGATTGAGTCACTCAAAGCATGGTTCAAAACTCAGCGTCTCATCGATCGAGGTTCCAAGATTTACTCCGACGATGTTGCACTGTATGTCCGTGTCATCTACAAGCCAAAATTGCGTTTTGCNTTTTTCCGCTTCAAGCGCTCATATGCCGATGTCGAGGCNGCCATTGAGAACCATTTGAAACTGGAAATGAAAGATTATCTTAAAGATCGAAAATTGATTGTCAGTGCTCGAAATGAAGTCCAAACATTGTCTGACAGAGCTGCAGCGGGTCGTGTCGAGACCGGTGGGGAAGAAGGCAAGAATCAGGCGCTGGTCGCCAAGAAAGANGGNATCGTCGGCACGCTGCTNCAGAACCAAGTCATGGGNGANGTNCTGTCGACGGTCGAGTTCGTCGCCCAAGAGAAACGCGATTTCATCAACAAATGGGGATTCTTGGGCCTCATCGTTTTCGTTTGGATTCCATTCATGGCATCCGGAGTGCTCGTNGGCGCCATGCTCGGTCTCTTGAGTCGAATGAAGTTCACCAATGTACTCGCCGCCTGCACCATCGGTGGATTTGCTGCATCCGTCACTTGGGCCTACACCGCTCGTGGAATCATTGAGGTCATGGAGCGATATCANGCCGAGGCCTTGATTCCGTGGATGATTGCGATNGTCGTTGCCTTCGCAGTGTTCCACCTACGAACAAGCAAGCGCCGACGTCGAGAAGCACTGTTCAAGGAAACGGTTCAATTCTTCAGTGGAACTGCAGATNAAGAAGCCTGATCNNCCTGCGTAGCAGGGTGAAACTATCATAATCCACCGATTTGAGCACGCTTTGATAGCATGGCATTGGTCGANATTGTTGGGCTGAAGCGACATTACGAAATGGCCTCTGGTACCGTNAAGGCACTCGATGGGATTGATCTCACAATTGAGGAAGGCGAACGAATTCTATTGTTGGGNCCTTCAGGGTCAGGCAAGACCACGTTGCTCAATTGTTTGGCAGCATTGGACAACCCAACCGAAGGTGCCTACCATTTCAGTGNTGAAGAAGTNCCCAAAGGTCACGCAGAGAAAATGACGACATTCCGAAGAGAAAACATCGGCTATGTATTCCAATTCTTCAATCTCCTTCAAGATCTGACATTGCTCGAAAACATCCTGTTGATTCAGGAACTCTCGGGTGGCCGTGATGTGAATCGAGCCAAAGAGTTGCTCGCCNTNGTCGGTCTAGAGGCAGAGATGGACCGTTTTCCAGCTGAAATCAGTGGAGGGCAACAACAGCGTGTCGCCATTGCACGCAGTTTGGCAAAAAGNCCCAACCTACTTCTCGGGGATGAGTTGACTGGAAATTTGGATTCAGCCACCTCGGACAAGGTCATGGAGGTCTTGGTCAGCGCTTGCGAGGCTGAAAATATCACCACGGTCATGGTGACTCATGATGAATCTCTAACCCAATATGCCACTCGAGTCATTCGATTGGATAGCGGGAAAATCATCTCTGATGAAGTGGTGTCCAACTGAGGTGAACAAATGTCAATGCTGNTGACCAAGAGGCTCGCAAGAAGCCTATGGCGCACCAAATTGCGTCTGTTTGCAGTCGTATTGATGGTAACCATTGGCGTCTTCGCAGGCATTGCATTCGGGGCCTATGCAATCACAACGACCACGTTGTATGATGACATCTACGAAGACAATGAGCAGGGTGTCAATCTACCCGATGTTTGGGTGGAGAACAATGCCGGTAATTGGAATGCTTCTACTTCAGAGACATTGTGTGAAGAAATTCGAAGCCAGTGGTCCAGNTCTACTCTTGAGTTAGATCAATGTGAGCCACGCCTNCGTTCCAACGGCCAATTCTTCAGCACTGATGCNGATATCGGCATGATCCCCGCTGTNTGGCACGGCATCGATGAAGGTGAAGTTGACAAGGTTTGGATCCCGGATCACGATTGCTGTAGTGGACGTTTAGCAGCAGCAGCCGATGAAATTGTCATCGACCAACATGCTGTTGAGGCATTGGAACTCAAAATTGGTGACACCATACGCATCAGCGCAGGTGCAGGCTTCGCGCTGAACTACACGATTGTCGGGATTGGTTTCCATTCAAATCATCTCTTCTTTACCATTGGAGATGACATTGTACCGGCTCAACCGGGTACTTTCGTGACTGGATACATGACCGCCGAAGGTCTTGAGAATCTTGGTAACTTCAGTTCGGGAGAATCCAATTTATTGCTGATTGACGTCGTAGGGACTCCGGATTCCCAGTCTCCCGAAGAGAGNGGATTGAATGAATTGAAGACGAGCATTTCAACCATCGTCAGTGAGACAGATGACTCAGCGATGAGTGTCTTTGATCGGACAGGAATGTATTCAGTCGAAATCCTGAGGGCCGATGCAGAAGGTGCCCAGAAGACCTATCCCGTCGTTACCGGTATGCTTGCAGTGGTTGCCGGCATCACCATCTTCCTCTCACTCCAACGTTTGATTCAATCNCAGGCCAAGGAAATTGCCGTTCTTCGTACNCTTGGAGTGAAGCGGAAATCCATNATGCCGGGATACATCATNGCGCCACTTTTCATTGGTGCATCCGGATGNATATTGGGTTCAATTNCGGGTGTNTTATTTGGGGCNCCTGCCATGGTTTCAATGTATGAAGGCATCATCGGGATNCCTGTAATCAACCCAGATACACCGACTTCCTTNGCGACTGATATCTCCATTCTTGCAATGGTGATTGTNTTCTTGTCAGGTATNTGGCCGGCTATACAGGCNTCTCGTTTGCAACCCCTTGAGGTTCTACGCGGTCAACACGAAGTTCGCGTCTCTTCAAGAGGCTTGCAGAANCTGACCGCTAAATTGCCTGCAACCATTGGTTTGACCATCCGTTCCAGTGTTCGAAAGCCAATCCGTTTGGGCATCACTTTCTTTGCTGTCGGACTGTCGATGCTGCTCTTTGGCTCGATGCTGATCATGATGGATTCCTTTAGTGAAATTTTCATGGGTGGTTTGGAAGAACGGCAAAGCTGGGATGCCCAGGCATTTACCATGGGCAACGAGCAAGAAATCGTNNAATGGGCGGAAGAGCATGATGCGGAGCATGAATTGATGTTGATGTTCCCAGGGACTCCGGAAAATGACACTCGTCAATTGACAGCTTATGGNTTGGAAACAGTTTCAGATACTGCAGGAGAATCGATGTATCNGATTGCTTTGAACAAAGGGGAATTGCCGANTGCGAATCAACCGACACCCGAGGTTCTGATTGATGAAGGACTNCACCAGTTCTTGGATTGGGACATTGGTGAGACTCATACCATTGTATTTGGTACCAAATCAGTCGAAGTCAAAATCACCGGATTTACGCGTGGTGAAATCTCTCGTACAGTGTATTTCCATAGAGCGGATTTGGCAGAAATTTTGGATTTAGAGGCGACCGTCGTCATGCTTCAATTGCCCGACGGCGTCGAAACGGATGACGAACTTGCTGCGAGCGCTTTGGGCATCACCATGCGTGAAGACACACTCGAATCCTTTGAAAAAATCATGGAACAGCAGCAGGGCTTTTTCTACGCCATTCAGGGTCTAGGGATACTCATCGCGGTTGCAGTATTGTTCAACACCTTGGTCATGAATTTGGCAGAGCGTGATCGAGAATTGGCCACACTTCGGGTCCTTGGTGCTTCAAACAACCGCTTGGGTGTGATGCTGTTTGGCGAACACCTTGGCATCGGACTCATTGGTGGGGTATTGGGTTGTATCTTTTCGGTCTTAGGCACCCAGTTCATGATGTCTTCATTCGTGAATTGGTCGTTTTATTTCACCGTCGCTCCCTCCAATGATTCCATCTTTATGTTGATTGGAATCGTCGTATTCATTTCCATCTCCTTGACACCCTTTGGGATGTGGAGAATCAAACGAATGGATCTTGTTGAGAAGGTGAAAGATCTCTCGCAGTGAGGTGATGATATCCGATTAGTGACCTGGAATCTCAATGGAATTCGCGCAGCGATTCGCAAAGGGATGGATGATTTTGTCGAGCGCATCAATCCAGACATCTTGCTCTTACAGGAGACACGCGCACTGCCTGAGCAATTGCCCAAAGGTTGGGAACCCCCGATGCCACATACACTGCTCCACCCCGCTGAGAAGAAGGGATATTCCGGAGTCGCAACTTGGTCAAAGAAACCGTTTACTGAGGTCGGCCGTGGTACGGGGACCACGCTTGATCCGGATGATCTAGAAGGTCGAATGCTCCATACTTATCACGACGGAGTACACTGCCTGAATTGCTATCTTCCCAGTGGCTCAAGTAAGATTGAGCGTCAGTTGTGGAAAGAACAATGGATGGAAGATTTACTAGAATGGGCCCGACCTTTTACCAAACTCGATGAGCCTGTATTCCTGTGCGGTGACTTGAACATCGCACATACTGAGGATGACATTTGGAATCCAGTCGGAAACAAAAACATGAGTGGGTTCTTGCCTCAAGAAAGAGAATGGTTTGACCGACTGCTGGCCTCGGGATGGAACGATCTGTTGAGAATCAGTGTGGGTCCGGGCAAAGGCCCCTATTCCTGGTGGTCCAACCGAGGTCAAGCTCGTGAGAAAGATCGAGGTTGGCGAATTGACTACGTATTGGGGAATGCCGCGGCTGCACCATTGTTGAAGCAAGCATCTGTGATGCGTGAAGGTGGTTTGGTGGTCAGTGATCACGCACCAGTTATTGTCGATTTGGATTTTTAGTCGACCCTACGGGTCGACAAACGCTCAAAAGCAACAAGTATTGGGGGAATTCATGAGCGGAGAACTCTCCACTCGCCTCGAACGCTTATTGCCCAACGGTCGCGGTGTTTGGATTCCGATGGACCATGGGCTATCCGGCTATCCGGAAGATGGTCTGAATCGAATGAATGAGGTGGTTGACGCAATCATTGCAGGCGGTGCGGATGCCATCGTCTGCCAGAAGGGCATTTTGACCGAGCAATCGTTACGCACAGGTTGGGATGGGTTTGTTTGTCATGTCTCGGCATCAACCGCGCATGGTGGTCTTCATTCTCAATCGAAAGTGAAAGTGGCGAATGCTTCTGAGGCCAAATCCCGGGGTGCCACCGCAGTCTCTGGACAAATCAATCTCGGTGACGAGCAAGAGCCGCAGATGTTGATTGACATGGGCCTCCTAACAACTGAAGCTTATGCAGAAAATATGCCTGTACTTGGAATGGTCTATCCTCGTGGCCCCAACCTTGTGACACTACCCAACGACATCACCGGGGGAGTCGCCCACGCAGCACGTGTTGCATACGAGTTGGGCTGTCATGCTGTCAAGGTACCTTGGACGGGAAACGCCGAGAGCTTCCGCAAAGTCTGCGAAGCGGTACCCATTCCTGTTTTGATTTCTGGCGGACCCAAAGGCGGTGATTTCGCTGAAACCCTCGAAGTGGTTCGATATGCGATTGCAGCCGGTGGTGCGGGCGTGTGCATGGGCAGACAGGTCTTTGGAGCGAAAGATCCAGCCACATGCATCCGTCAATTACGCGAAATCATTCATGGTGCATAGGTGAGAGCATGGAATTGTGGTTGGATGCTGCAAGCGTTCGTCACGGTACCCTTGAGTCCCATCCTGCGGACCGCGTTCTTCTCGCAGCTGGTGATGCCATTCCCGAATGGGTCGATTCGCCACTTTTTGCTTGTGAGGATGGTCGAATTCTGGATGCATCGACAAATTCAGTGGGTGTACATGTTGATGTTGACGATTCCGAAGGACAGGATGCTGCAAAATCGATGGTTGGGATGGTTTCTTGGGTCGTTCTCACCACTGGAGATTGGCAGATGATTCCCTTGGAAAATATAGTTGCAGCGTCGCAAGGCACGGGGACAAAGTTGGTCGCTCGCATCGACTCAAACCAAGCGATTCGAGGGGCTGCATTTGCTCTAGAAACCGGTGTAGATGCCCTTCTATTGCCTGCCAACAATCCAGAAATTTGGGCCGAAGCTCAGATTATTGCTGCTGAACGTTTGGCAACATGTTCTGAAGGCGAGGAAATTGTGGAGGATGATTCGGGTATCGTCACGGCTATGATCACCGAGATTCAAGACGGTGGATTTGGCGATCGCGCGTGTGTAGATCTAACCTCAATTCTTGAGGTCGGGCAAGGTCTTCTCGTAGGTTCATCATCGAACGCACTCGTCCTGATTCATGGGGAGACCTTGGATAGCGAATTCGTCCCCTCTCGTCCCTTCCGAATCAATGCAGGTGCAGTTCACGGTTACGTTCTGATGGCCGATGGGACCACCAAATATCTCAGTGAATTGGTGGCTGGTGATGCGGTCGCCATTTGCGATTCGAGCGGAGTGGTGGATGAAGCCATCATCGGTCGTATGAAGATTGAATCACGTCCATTTTTGATCATCCGATTCGAGCACAAAGAAACAGGGATGGTTGGACAAACCTTCGTTCAGCAGGCTGAAACTGTACGTCTGATTTCCTCCACGGGTGAAATGCCTTCAGTCACCTCTCTAAATATTGGAGATTCGGTTCTTGTTCAAGTCGATTCAAGCGCTAGACATATCGGTAAGAACATCCTCTCAGGAGTCGAGGAGCGCTAAGGCGGGGTCATTATGGCAGTACTGGGGCGAGGTGAAGGTCACGGGGGAATCAGTATTCTCCATGCCTTGGGCGCTGGTTACGGTTCGGTTCTGAGTCTTGATATATCCACCCGTGTACAATTGAGAGACACTCCTGTGAAAAAAGAGCCTGAAGACCCTCATGGTTTGCTACCTGCGGTGATGGAAGCTTGGACATCTGCAGGTCATTCTCTACCCGAAGCCGAAGAGTTGCACTGGGCGATTCGTTCTGACATCCCCACAGGTCGAGGCCTGAAGTCGAGTGCAGCATTGGCAATCGCATGCATTCGAGCGCTTTGTGATGCGACGGAAACCAATCTTGAACATCACGAGATGGTTGACATCTCGACCGCAGCACAACTGGCCTGCGGTTGTTCCATGACGGGTTCAGTCGACGATTCTTGGTCCGCAGTCGAACCCGGATGGAAAGTTGTCGATCCTTCAGTCCCAGCTGCGGAGGGTGTATTGATGCAAGGAGAAATTCCCAATGCAGATGATTGGACAGTACTGGTTGTAGATCGTGGCCCTCGTGAAGTCCAACCCGATCCAGAGCGATTCCAGTTTGCCGCGGGGCAATTCCAGCAAGCCATCACATCGGTTGAACAGCAGCAAATTTTCAATGCCATGGTTCACAATGGTCGCGCTGTTGCGACTGCGTTAGGCGATAATTTAGGACGCAAAACCTGCAATGACATGGGCATCTTGGGCAGCCGTGTTTCATCCATCACGGGTTCGGGTCCAGCCATTTTCCTCATCATTCCCTCAAGTCAAGAGGCGACCGTTCGACGCATCAAACAAACCCTTGGTCCTCGTAACTGGGAGATCATCGAAACCAGTATTCGCACGAGTGAGGCATAAGGGCAAGACCCTCGTCGCGCAGCACCCGGAGGTTGTTCAATGGGCATGAGTCTCGGCGATTCCGTTCGTGTTACACTCTTCGGAGAAAGCCACGGTGCAGCCGTAGGGGCCCTTTTGGAAGGGATTCCCCCCGGTATTCCTGTTGATGTAGCATCTCTCATTGAGGATTTACAGCGTCGTCGACCGGGTCGACGATTGTTGTCTGCAAGAGCCGAGCCGGATGATTGCGAAATTCTCTCCGGAGTGTATGAAGGCAAGACGACTGGATATCCGATTTTACTTCTGGCTCGAAATAAAGATGCGAAATCCAAGGATTATGGATTCCTTCCGAATCAACCGCGCCCCGGTCATGCCGACTTGCCTGAGGCTACCCGAACGGGTGGGGCCGCAGATCTTCGAGGAGGGGGTGCCAATTCAGGTCGTCTGACATTGGGTTTGGTTGCAGCCGGTTCAATCGCCCGCGATGCCCTTGGTGATGTACGGGTCCAGGCTCACTGTAGTCAAATCGGAACCATAGAAGCCG
>NZXM01000027.1 GCA_002701965.1 Methanobacteriota archaeon
GTGTTTTCCCTTGGATTGCGGATTTTGCAAACTGCATTGTTAGTAGTGATTGTTCGGGACGGCCTGGCCCTGGTCCAAGGACAACGTGTGTTGGTTTGAGGTCCTCAATCAGTTGCTTGGGAGGAGGTGAAATCTGACGACCGGGGACAATGACAACCTCTGCTTCCAGAATAGATAGAGCATGTACAATATTCCATGAAAATGAATCAAGGTTGTCGACGAATAGTACACGAGATGTTATCGAATTCGGTAGCTCTAGGCCCGGATACCACCGAATTGGTTCAGCTGCGTGTGGCTTTGATGATGGGACCAAATCTGTATCTTGGCCCTCAATCAATCGCTGAATGGATTGGGTGACAGGTGGTATGGGGTGGATGCTAACTGAGTTTGACCCACGTGGTGAATGGATGGTTTTCGATGCAGGGGAATAATTCCATGCTGCTTTGCAGATGGCTTGTGCCTTCCATTTCGCCTCCTCAACCTCACTGAATGGATCTGAGCCGATGACAAGTCCTCCGCCCGCTTGGACCGTCGCAAACCATGAATCATGTCGATGGTGGGCCTCCATGGTTCGAATGAGGATGTTCCATTGTGATTGATGTATTCGAGGATCGATATAACCGATTGAGCCGGTCCATGCACGTCGTGGAGTGCCCTCCAACTCATCGATCGCCGCGATGGTTGCCGTTTTTGGACATCCTGTGATACTGCCTCCGGGAAAAACAGATTGTAAGGCGTCGAAGCCATCCATTCCTTGAGAAAGTTCACCAGTAATTTCNCTGACCATGTGCTGTACATGGGGATAGGATTCAATTCTCCATCGCTTCCATTCTATGCTACCTGGTTTGCAGATGCGGCCAAGGTCGTTTCGCTCCAAATCAACCAACATCAGATGTTCAGAAATTTCCTTGCGGCTACCAACCAATTCCCCTCTGAGATTGGCGTCGTGTTCTGCATCATCCCCNCGTGGNCGNGTCCCTTTGATTGGGCGAGTGGATACGGTAGANNCCTCCTGTTTCAACAACAANTCAGGGCTACTACTGGCGATGGCGAACTCCAAGTCGGGAGAGNATAACCACGCTGAAAGTGGTGCAGGATTGTCGCGATTTAATCGCTGGAAAACTTCCCATGGGTTGTCGANTTCCTGTGACCAAATTCGTCCATAATTGAGTTGGTACAGTACGCCCTCTCGAATGGCTGATTGGGTTTTACGNACCTTTTCTGCATGTTCAACNTCACTCTCGGTTTGCGGGATTCTCGNCGTCGGNTGNGGCAATGTATTGCAGGCTGGAACCCCTTGTTCGATTTCAACACGCACTGCGGCGACCCATTCATCGTCGACGATTGAAGATTCGATTTTGATGGTAGAATCTTCTCTGTCATGCACGACCCAGCGATCAACACGATACAAAATCATCAGTATCGANCCCGGCTCTGGAGTAGAATGTAGACGTAAGGGCTCGGTNTAGCGAACCATATCATAAGTCAGCAATCCGGCTAANCCTCCTGGNTGGAAGGNCACACCTGACGCCTCNGGCAGGTAGGGCTCCAACTTTCGAAGNGCATCNGCAAAGTCGGTNCCACATACCTGNTCATGTGGAATCCANGCATNATCCCATGCCTCGATTTCGATGATCATTGATGCTGGTTTTGANAGTAAGTCAATATCGCCTNATAGNGGGGATTTTNCTGTCGNNTCTAAGGGTTCTTGAGGCTGTTTGACAATGAATCGNATCCTAGATGGGCCCATCAGTAAACTGCGCTTTGAGAGNTCGCTAGTTGGNCCTCCAGAGTGAAGGAGCAGTTCGTCAGGTGCGCCGAACCTCGAGGAATACAAGTCACAATCTCTGAGATGTGCCAACAAGTCAAGTGAGAGATTTGGGCGCTCTGAAATGACGATNGGNGGTTNCATGCTCATTCACCTAAGGGAGTCCATGCTTCAGTAAGCCGANGATTGAATGCTGATTCGCACGTGTAAAAGAGGGGGCCGGTGGNACCNGTTCCTANTGCTTGACCATCGATCTCATTCAACCAAGCTACNCCAACGCCGGTTCCGACTACGATNATTTCAGAGGCTCGTCCGAGTAAATTTTCAGTCAACCGTGCTGTTCGAAATGGAATNCCTGCAGCTTCAATGGCTGGTTTTAGTATGTCGATTGTGATGGAATCNACCCCCCCNCCTTCAGGGTCAGGGGCGTATGCGACNCCATCGGTATCAAGCAATATGGGTGTGCATCNATCACCGTCTACAACAATCCCTTCGTGAACCAGNAATGCGATATCGGCNCCATTGTNGATCGAATGNTTACGNGCTTTGTGATANCCTTCCCAGGATGCATGTTTGGTGCCTTGTATTTCTTTAGNAAATCNNGGNGCNACTTGTGAAGNTGCTGTCAACGGAGAAGNGGGATATTGACTNTCGCGCAATGTGAGNAAAATTGTACCGTCATTNTCCAATTGAATCCGGCANAGGTTTCCTTCTCCATGTACTGNNGTAGAGTTGAGTCGACGATGGAAATCNTCTGGCCATTCAATTCCCAATCGNTGAGCNTGTTCCTGAAGACGCTGGAGATGCTCTGTGAGCCATGCGACACGCCCATTTTCCCAACGNAATGTCGTGAATACCGACGCTTGACTGGGGATGGTTTCTCCCATGTGCCTCACCCCCGGATTGGTTGCTGCGCTTCAAATNCGCCTATNTCANAGAAGATCATCAATGTTGAATGGATCATCGGATTTCTTACTCGCGGACCCCTCAAGGAGNTCACCTGCAAGAGACTCCAAATCGTCCATAGGCGCGGTAGGTTGAGGTGAAGATGGCGATGTGNTGGTACTTTGAATTGAGTNNGCAGCTGGCATAAGNGTCTCCCCAAAGTCAACTTCTGGTGCCATTGGAGTTGCGTAAGACTCATCGCTCCAATCCTCAACTTGTAATTCCCAGTTGGGTGTTGCATAATCCAACGGATTGTAATTCGATTTACGCATGCGNCCNATNATGACCATNGATAGCAAGAGAATCATCGCTGTCAACAATGCAATGAGAGCAACNTCCATGGCGCTGAGATTNTTCCACCATTCGCCTGAGCCCTCTTCATCAATCTCGACCTCAGTATTTTCATTGCCTGGCGTCCAATCTTCGACGACCACCGGGACCACGCCGAATCGTGTTACTTCGCCGTCGTATGCGACGACAGATACATACCATGTCCCATTGATATCAAACNCAGAAGGATTNNTTCTATCTTCTGTAGGCAAGGGCATAGGAGAGATTGTTGAACGTGTTCCTTGTACCATATCAAATTGGTAGAATGCGGAGCGCACATCTTCGTANATCTCAGGGTTCAAATGAACGATATAGCCCACGACTTTTGGATCATTTGATTGAGTCCATTCGACTGTGATCTCATCGCGATTTTCATTCCAAGTTGCACTGATNCCNGATATTTCTGGAAGATGTAGGCCGGGGTCGGTTTGACTATCATCGATGGGAGTTGCGGCAGCGTCATTGAGCTCAGTGGTCCAGGCATTTCCTGANCTATCCACTGGGACTACTGCCACCCAAACCATGGTTCCTGGCTGGATGCTTTGNCCATTCGAAAGACGTGTGAGAACGATGTCCTCAATCATNCCTGGGTCGGNATCTGCTTGACGGCCNCCGCCGGGNCTTGCATCGGAACCAGCNCCACCGAATTGAGGTTCNGTGGNGCCGTCTCGCTCAACAATGATTGCTGGAGAACGTGAGCCTACATCGGTAAATGGAATGGTATCAGCATAGATTTCGTATTGATCTAAATCACTCGCATCACTTTCTTCAAACGAGACAAGCAAAGCATCACCTGAATCATACAATCGATCTTCGACGAGAGGTGCTGGCAATCGATCGGGTGCGATTACATCGCCAGAGTTGTCGATTGGTGTTACCAAAACCATGTGATTATTCAGATTGGTTTGGAAAGCATTGCCCTTGATGTCGTGAATCGTAACTGTGACCCATATCGGTTGATTGGGGATGATATCAGATGCGCTGGAGCCCTCGAGGGAACCTCCACCATACAGTGCCGATTCGAGGACGATGTTCATCGGTCCATTCCATGATTGGCGTTGCTGCTCGATAACCAGCAGGCCGCACGAGGATGGGTTTTCTTCGCATTCAAGCCACTTGAATGCGACATTGTCGAGAGGGTGTTCGCTGGCCCAAACCACATAGAANTCGAANTCGTTGACTGTNCTTGGCGCCCATTGAACATCAACAGCGGTACCATCGTCACCGGGATGATCCCATGCCTGCAAATCTTCGACCCGGGCGGGCGGATCTACACCTATTGTATTCTGTACACTGAATGCTTCCACCCAAGTCACATTCCAATGGTCAGCATTGCCCCAATTGTCTGAGGCAACGACGGTGATCCAATACGGCATCAAATCAGTGAGAGATTCGCCTGCAATTTCATCAATAGTGACTTCGTAAGTTACAACAGGATTCGCTTGGGGCCCAGGAGGCCCTGGTTGACGGGGCACACAGGGCACAACAATCTGTGCTACTCCAGCATCATCTGCCCAATCCGGCGGGGTATCAGAAACAACTGGCGTTGCAAAAATGGTGTACCAGGAACAATCCTCCTCGGTGTTTACTGTCCAACTAACATTGATTCGCCCTCCTTCATCATCGGGGGTATCCCATGCAGAAATATCCTCAATCGGCAATGGAGCCGTGCCATCATCAATACCGCCTGTCGGTACAATTGGACCGATGATAGTGGCATTCTCCGGGTCGTGCTGTCCGCTTTCATCGACGCAGGTAAAAGCGACCCAGAATGGATGTCCTGCTCCGTTTGGCGGAGTAATGGTTGTATTATTTCCAGCATCATGAGCCAGCTCAAAACTTCGAGGAAGGCCCATTGGATTGCCATTAATCGGTTGGTGCGAAGGCCAGAACCGGGTCACACTGGCATCCAGTTCTGTGCATGGAGCCCATTCGATGAAAAGGTCGCCGTCTTGTCCGCCTTCTTCGTATGGAACTGGACCTCCAGATGCCCACTCAGGTGGGGCAGGAATCTCATTTGTGGGTGTTGCAGGACCCATTGGTTCGCTGGGCTCACCGATGCTACCATCGGGATATTCGATGACAATCACTGCCCAGTAAGGTGTACCATCAACCAATGGCTGACCATTGTAAGAATTCAATTCGGTCGTGACGCGTTGCCAATCTGGCAAACGGGCATCCCATGTTTGCATTTGCAGTTCAGCAGCAGTTGGGGGTATCGTCCAATTACTATCTGCTCGGAGATAGATTCGATACGCAGCGAATGAGTGATCTTGGGTTACCGTCCACTGTGCTGTCAAAATNCNTCCNCCNTCATTGGGNCGATCAAACAAATCTACCAGTTCTGAAGGTGATTCGCTTCGTACCCAATCATAGGTTAACCGTACTTCGATTGAACCGTTACTTGGGCTCTGAAGTTGCAANTGTAGGCTGCGTCCAGCGGTGGTGAGGACGCTGTTCAAAATCGCATTTTGAACGGTGCTTTCGAGATTGCTATCCAATGCGGCAAGGTCCCAAGTCCCTGTGTAGTTNAGATGGGTGCTGGCAACCCAAGTCGCTGCACCAGCAANAGGACTAGAGAGNGTGAGCATGTCTTGTGTCATTGGGATATTGCCAGGNCCAGAAGTACCAAACATGGGNAGAGTCACTGGGTTGGTCCCATTTACGAGAACGATTGAATTTCCTGGTCGAGCTTGATCTGTAACATCAAAACTGTCCCCGCCGAAATTGACCATCAACGGTTCTGCACGNAGGATGCTCTCGCGNTCTTTTTGCACAAATGCTGGCGCTGGACCCCAAATATGTAGGCCGTCGCTGCCAACAACGTATGCACCACTTTGNGTNATGACTGTNCTNTCNAAATTNGCGTAAGTNACCAATCGGATNGAGGGATGTAGGGNACTGGATGGGTCTATTCTGTCAACACCGAAGTTNGAAAGTGCAAGCAAGGTTTGTCCGTCACTCGACATTTGTCTAACCGGCCAATCAGCAAAGGCTGAGCNGGGTGCACCTTGTTCCATTTCGCTATTGCTTCCATTCCAGTGCATCATGGGGCCTTCATCGGTNGCGATGTGAACNCCCCACCAATCNCTGGTNAGTGCNGTCACGGTGTTGCTGGGCAANACGTCGATNANNGTCGTGTCCTGAATNGAATAGCTAAGTCCTGGTTGTGTGGATTGAGTCTGTGGACTGACNTCACTAAATCCGGGTCTTGTTGGGCCTTCTCCATTGTGGCTGACAAACATTGTTACTTGTCCNGTAGANGGGTCTGTAATCTTGGCAATACCATCGACTGAATCACCGACAAGTCCTTGNCTTCTNCCATACANTTGTCCNAGNCCNACCCCGGGTTCGTACGANATTAGTCCGGAAGGTGTNCCGATGATGAGTACCCCNTTTTCAGANTCGAGTTCTTCNATGAANGGNGTAGGGAGTCCATCTGCTGTGGTCATTGGATCTTCCCAATCATCTGCTGAAAGGTTCCAGATTCCAATTCCAGCAAGCGTACCAATGTAGACNANGTCGCCAATCTTNTCGAAGTCACGAACANAGTTGCTAGGCAGTCCAGCCGCGATTTTTCCNGCGCCCCACTGACCTGTAGCAGTATCGTATCTTTGTACTCCAGCTGCCGTACTAGGGGTTCCCATGAGGCCGACAACCAAGTCATTGCCGTACCATGCCAATCCGTCCATCTGGCCATGGAGTGGGAAGCCCGTGGGCGTGAATGCACCTGTTGTCAGATTGATTTCCCACAGCCCCAATCCTGCTGTAGAGACCCATAGAATATCGCCATCTAACGTCATTTCATTGACCAATTCAGCATTAAGATTCCATGCACGGCTCCATTCAATGGTACCATTTGCCTGGTATTCCCCTTCTAAAATTGCAGATCCGTACGTAGAGAAGTAATCGTCAATTGGTGCTGCCCAAATGTGGGTTGAATTGCCAGTGAACTCCGCAATCCTACCTGTGGACATGATGGCGAGATTGTCCCAGGCACCTGGGAAAATTCCGTTTGAGTCAAGGTTGTCCACGCGGTTGTATCCACTGGACCCGCCTGCACGCCCAATGGCAAACTCGTAGGCTTGGCCACCTGGGACTGGAACGATGCTGGTCGCTTCGTCACCCTGTGAGAAGGGAATGATCCGAGTTACAACAGGACCAGTTGTCGCAATTTGAGTAATGCCCCCCCCATCATAATGGCCAACCAGTAATCCTGCTCCGTAGTGGTACATGGCGCCAGGGAATACTGGTTCACTCACCGTGTTATCGTCTTCATCCAATTCAGCCAAGAATCTGAGGTTGACGTAGTCATAGCGGGCAATTGAGCCATCATCTTCTTCGAATCCGATGTAGACAATATCGTAAGCTTCGTCGCAAGCAATAGCCACCGGATTATCGTGCGGTAGCCCATTCTGGCCTTGATTCCAATCGGATAGCCAGTTCCCAGAATTGAGATCGTAGCGTGCAACTCCACCTTGCGAACCCCACTGGGCCCATCGGTTCAATGCGACGTGGACAATGTCATCACAAATACCGAAGTCAGCCCCGTATCCTTCTGGAATCTGTCCACTACCCACATCGTGAACGGTCCACTGACCTGAGGTTCCGTTCAACTGCAAGAGTTTCGAATTGCGATTCCAGCCACTGGTTAGCATGGTTGAAATCCAAAGATCGTCACCAATGACTTCCATTGAGAACACTGCGTCTTCGACGTTGTTGGGAAGGCCATTGTTTTCAGTCCATTCGGACAGCCAAGTATTACTGGAATAGTTGTAGCGAGCCACACCATCTTCAGTACCAAACAGTACGGCACCACCCCAAGTGACAATTCCACGGATGGGGCCTTCAATGAGAGAATTGTCCCATGAGCGAACCAGATTTCCATTCATGTCGACTTGGTGAAGTGGAGTGTCGCCGTAAGCGGCATAGAGATGGCAATTGGTTGGTGTGGGATCACAGTCGCCTGCGAATCGAGCATTGACTCGTTCAACTTGACCGCTTGCTTCAATCGAATCCAACCAACTGCTACTGCTGTGGTTCCAGCGGACCATGTATCCGCCCTCCCACCATGTTTGAGTATCAGACATTCCAAAGTGAATGATGTCCCCTACTGCACCCATGCCGTGAACAATCGCTGAGGAGCCTTCCGTTGCACCGACATCCAGTGTACTCTGTTGAGTCATGTTGACAATGTCATAGCGGTAAACAAAATCGTTGGATGAATATCCATTGTTCCCGAACCGAACTTGAAGATAGTACAGTGTACTACCGACAATGACCAATTCGGCAGGTTCCTGATTGGACAAACTGATGCCGCCTGAATTGCTACCGGCGTCCCAATCTTCATCCAATGTTTGATTGACAACATCAATGAGATTCAATCCCATATCTCCCCCAACCCAAATTCGGTTGGGGTTCACGTCACGCACCATGGCCGTAACACCGTTACTTTCGATGAGATTGGTATTGACTGCATCCCAAGGAGAAAGCCATTCATCGTTCGTAAGATCATATCTTAAGATTCCAACACCATCGTAACCAATGTACGCAACGTCGCCGATGACAATGGTGTTCGCGTTGTTTGTTTCGATGCCTGCCCGCCAGGATTTGATGACGGTGTCATTGGTCACATCAATGACGCCTGCGCCCTCATAATGCCCCACCCAAATTCGACCGGGTTCAATGAGTTCAATCGAATATGCAAACTGAGCAGGGAGGCCATCTGGATTGTCATCCCAACACTTCTGGAATGCCAAGTTGGAACGCGCCCATTGGCAAACACCGGTTTCGGTCGCTGCGTAGATGTATTGNTTGTCGAAATCCCAATCGTAGAATTCATCTGCAAATTCGTTTCCAGTGCTACCCATCTCCGTCCAACCATTAGACGTGCGTTGTGCACCACCGTCGGCAGTTCCGACCAAGATGGTGCCTGGACTGATTACAGCAAGAGAAAGGACTTCATTTGATGGGATTTGATTGCTTCCAGGTCTATTGCCACCCGTACGTTGCCACAAGTCGGTTTGCTCACCCGTTGTGGCATTGTAGACGATGACACCGTAGTCGTATACACCAAGGTAAAGTGTATCGCCATCAATGGCAATCGGCATTGATTCCAAGTCGTCAAGGCCGGTGGACGTCCATGGGGAAAGTCGTGTTGAATTGACAAGGTCGACCCGTTCGATTCCCCGATTGTTTGTACCAAGGTACGCAACACCACCGCGAACTGCAAGAGCATTCATTTGGTTAGATTGAAGGCCACCTTGGTTNGTTGTCCATGTTTCGTTTACAGTAGTGGAGTTGGAATCGATAAGTGACATTCCGGAGAAGGGGTGAATTGCAACCATTCGGCCCGAATTGAAATCATACGCCATGTCCGTGACTTCATCTGCTGAGAGGCCATCGGAAGCGTCCCATCCTCCAATGGTCGAACCATCAGTTGAGATGTGTACAATCCCGTCAGAGTCGGTTCCAATGAACAGATCTATGCCATCGGTCGCAATACAGGTTGCGCCTGAATTGACTTGTAACTCCAAAGGAGTGTGCCAACGATGTTGTGTGGTGTTGTATCGCTCGATATGATTCTCTTCACTGAGGATATACAAGATTCCATTGAGTTCGATTGCATCCGACATTTCAGAGAAAGATGGTCCGGATGCCAACACAAGCTGTGGCCAAGACTGTTGAGATCCTGCGCTGGGTGCCCCATGATTCTGCACTTGGGGATGAAGTAGAGTGAATACGCCAGAACCATCGTCGACTAGGACCTGATCCGCTGCTGGGGCGCGTGCGCCTCCACTGGGCCATGGAATCAGATTCTTTCCTGGTGAACGGGCTAGGTCTAAATCAGCGAGAGACCATGATGAAGAAAAGGAAAGGCTACTGGTATTGTATGAGTAGACTTGGTCATCAGCGAGAATGTGAACCCAACCTGATACCGAAGAAATNGANGCNATTTCGTCGCTAAACAGCCAGTTTCCAGTATTCCAAGTCGCCAACCAATTGCCAGTGGACAAATCTCGNCGAGCTACNCCCGCATCTTCTAGGCCAATCAACAAGTAAGTTCCTGCCATTTCCAGGTCAACAACACTGTCGCTAGGAAGGGTATTTTGGCTACTGTATTGCTGGACTGAACCGCCACTGTAATGGAACAAGCCTGCACCATCAGTACCAATCCATACATCTGTGCTGACGACAAGCATGTCGGTGACTGAAATCTCCATCTGTCCTTGGTAAAGAGTCGCTGCATTGACCCATGTCGTTGCTAAGTTGGGTCCAACAGTGACCTGCCATAGAGATGCTCCATTGGCAGCGAGGAAGTAACCAGGGCCAACGTTTTCCATTCGATCTATGACTGCACCACTAGGGCTTGTGTAGTTTCCAACCAGCGAACTATCTGCAAGTGAGAACACTCGGATAAGGCCATCATTACAAGTGACGTGGAGCATACCCTCTGAGGGATCAATCGTCATATCCAATGGCTCCATTTCTTCGTCGAACCAGTGAATCATCTGAGGATTGTTGTTTGCATCGACCTGCAAAACCGCATTCTCCAATGCGACGTAAAGACGGCCATCCACAGGGTGGACCACAGTATCTTGCACAACCAAGTCATATCGGAAAGTGGACACGTAGGTATCTGCTGGACGTAGCGCTTCAATCACAACATCGGTGACAGTAGAGCCGCCTGGCAACACCCATCCCGCATTCGAATCACTGTTTGGAGACAGGCGACCGCTGTGAGGGTCGCCGTTGATGAAGTCGTTTTGTTGCCCGAAACTACCGAGGCCGCGCCAATCAAGAATACTTGCAGGTGCATCGGGTAGGATCAGTTGAGGTTCCTGAATCCAAGTCCCATTAGAACCGTTGACACGCACTTCAAAGGTCAAATTGGAAATTTCTGCACCTGGGGCAAAATCAACCATCAAATTGCTCATCGCCATCTGAGCAGTTGCGGGATTGGCCCCCGTGGCATCCATACGCATCCAACCTGTATCGTTGCTACCTTCACCGCCCCATTCTGCCATAATCCCACCATGTGCACTGGCGGTGGGGAGGGTTGCTAAGGGGGTCCAAGTAGCGAGGATCATCAGACAAACCAATGTCAAGGCTCGGCGATTGGCGCGGGTACTCATGGAGTTGGCTGGTTTTCGCGAGCCATTTGAAGTGTGTGGCTGGTTGAGCATCCTGGTATACTAGTATACCAATCGCTTGTAAGGGGCTGTTTTCTTCCCCCCAAACAGGTATTGGATGTATTATTGGGCCCACAGTCAGACCAACTGTGGTCGAATTATTATTCCAGAATAATCGGTCGATGGCGAACGAAACGAGGGGAAAGGGAATAGAATAGACCGTAAGCCGGAGAAATCGGAGAGATGCGGATGTCCGAAGAACAGTTCCGAAAAGATGCGTTGGAATACCACGCAGCAAACCCTCCTGGAAAAATCACTGTACTCCCTACAAAGCCACATGCAACGCAACGTGAACTCTCACTTGCCTATTCACCAGGTGTGGCCTATCCCTGTCTTGAGATTGAAAAAGATCCGAAGAAAGCAATGGAGTACACTTCTCGTGGGAATTTAGTCGCAGTTATCTCTAATGGAACTGCTGTTTTGGGACTAGGAAATATTGGTGCTTTGGCTGGAAAACCCGTCATGGAAGGTAAGGGATTACTGTTCAAAGCCTTTGCAGATATCGATGTGTTTGACATCGAAGTGGATACTGAAGACATCGATGAATTCGTGGACACTGTGAAGCGAATCGCCCCCACCTTTGGAGGCATCAATTTAGAAGATATCAAGGCCCCGGAGTGTTTTGAAATCGAGAAGCGTTTGGTCAAGGAACTCGACATTCCTGTCATGCATGACGATCAGCATGGAACTGCTATTATTTCTGGAGCTGCTTTGCTGAATGGATTGGAAGTTGCGAACAAAAAAATTGAGCAGGTCAAGGTGGTCATTTCTGGAGCGGGTGCCTCTGCTTTGTCTTGTGCTGAACACTACGTTCGTCTAGGTGTTCGGAAAGAGAATATGATCGTTTGCGACTCTGGTGGTATTTTGACGAAGACGCGGAAAGACGCGGGTGAATTAAACAAGTACAAGGCAAAATTCTCTCGTGAAATTCCAGATGGGGGCATTGGAGATGCTTTGGTTGGAGCTGATGTGTTTCTAGGCCTGTCCAAAGCTGGTATCGTGTCGGGGAAAATGGTCGCGAAAATGGCGGCTACACCACTGATTTTTGCTTTGGCTAATCCGACACCAGAAATCATGCCGGAAGAAGTGGCGGCGGTTCGTGATGATGCCATCATGGCGACTGGAAGGTCTGATTATCCAAATCAAATCAACAACGTCCTTGGATTCCCCTACATCTTCCGGGGCGCTTTGGATGTTCAAGCTGACAAAATTACTGAGGGAATGAAGATGGCTGCAACGATGGCGTTGGCTAAATTGGCAAAGATGCCGGTGCCCGATGATGTCGCTGCCGCATACGGTGGGGCCCAGATTCAGTTTGGTCCCGATTATCTAATTCCCAAACCATTCGATGCTCGTGTTCTAATTTGGGAAGCCAGTGCTGTCGCCCAAGCTGCTGTAGAGGAAGGTGTCGTAGATCCGGAAATCGCCAAGTCGTTTGATGTTGATTCATATCGACACCAGTTAGAGGGGCGATTGGGGCTAACCCGATCCATCATGCGTGGTGTTATCGACAAGGCCGGGAGATTGAGGCAACGAATTGTCTTCACAGAAGGGGATCACCCAACCATGCTCAAGGCAGCTGCACAATGTATCCAAGAGGGGATTTGCTTCCCAGTATTGCTTGGTCGGTCACATGAAATCGCCGCCGCGAAAGAGGCGCTCGGACTCGATTTCACCTGTGAAGAAATTGATCCTCGAGAAGATCCTAGAAGACGTGGAGTCTACATGGAGGAGCTACAGAAAAAACGTGGGCGCAAGGGTATTACTCTTCCCGATGCAAGGCGCTTGCTCAAGTCTAGGGTTTGGTTTGGTTCAATGATGGTTGAAATGGGGGATGCTGATGGAATCATTGGTGGAATATCAAGAGATTATCCGGAATTCTTGAAACCTTGTCTGGCGACCATTGGTATGGATGAGAATGCGCATCGTGTTGTTGGAACTTACATGATGACCATCAAAGGGCAACTGATGTTCATCAGCGATGCCACCATCAATATCTATCCAGATGCAAGAACGTTGGCAGAAATTGCAGTTCAAACCGCTCGGGTCGCTCGTCGATTCGGGATTGAACCACGTGTGGCACTATTGTCCTTCTCGAACTTTGGGTCCTCCAGTCAATATCGAAGTGAACGAATTGAGGATTCTCTTGAAATGGCGCGAGAATTGGATCCATCGCTCATCATCGATGGGCCGATGCAGGCAGATACTGCGTTGGTTCCTTCGATTCAGGAACAATATCCTTTCATGACATTGGGTGGTCCGGCAAATGTACTGATTTGTCCAAATCTAGCCTCGGCCAATATCTCTTACAAACTGTTGCAACGACTAGGGGATGCTGAGATGACTGGCCCCATTTTGGAAGGAATGGCGAAACCTGTCCATGTTTTGCAGAGAGAGGATGGGGTTCGTGACGTAGTCCATATGGCCGCTATTTGCGCATTAGATGCGCAACGTCAAGCCCGCGAACGTCTCTAAGTTGATGACTAGAGAGATTGATAGGGGGATGCATGTCCACTAGGTTTGAGGGGGATTATGCGCTTCGTCATGCGTTCAAAGATTCATCGTGCAACGGTGACAGATGCCGATGTGGACTATGTTGGTTCAATATCGATTGACTCTGAGTTGATGCAAGCNGCTGGAATCGAGGAGTGGGAAAAAGTCCATGTCCTCGATGTAACCAATGGTTCAAGATTGGAGACCTACGCAATCAAGGCACCAGCTGGCTCCGGTAAAATTTGTATCAATGGTGCAGCAGCGCATCTAGTTCACCCCGGGGACCTCGTTATTTTACTGACATTTGAAGGGATACCCAATGATCAAATTGAAGCTTATTCACCGACAATTGTGCATGTGAATTCAAGAAATGAAGTCGTAGATATCGGGCAAGAATTGAGTGCTACNGAATATGTTGAGTGCTAATCATTCCCGATGGTAAGCAGAGCCTTTCTCAATCTCACTGGCNCGATACAATTGCTCCANAAGGACGACTGCNGCCATCTCATAAGTCATTGTCAANGGACCCANGGAAATCGTCGAGTATTTTGTCGTCAATGCTTCTGTGAAACCATCAACTGGTCCGATGGCCAGGTGAACTGGCTTGTTCGAGAGCTTCCATTTTTGCCAATTCTCAGACATCCACTTGGTGGTTCCAGACTCGCCATTTTCATCAAGAAGAATCAGTACTCCGCTAGAGGAAGCATGCTCGATTTTGGCCGCATAAGCGTCGTGGTTCAACCGATCTGAATGAGGTATGAGTGTGACACCTCTGGTTTCAAGACGCTCCGCATATTTTTGAATCAAATGAGCATAGCCCTTCTCTCTAGCACGGCCATGGGTGTGGACGACGATTCGAGCCATATCAATCGCTGGTACCCTTACATCATCAGGGTTGGGGCGAAGACTCATGGAGGGGGGGCGATACAGACGATGTATGGGATGGTGGCCATTCAAGCGTCGAAAAAAGTCGTTCAATGATGACCCACATATCAAGGGTAC
>NZXM01000057.1 GCA_002701965.1 Methanobacteriota archaeon
CCCAGCAATCATGAATGGGCCCCCTACCCAAGTCCATAGGTCTGGCACGGATTCAACACCGAGGAACCAACCCAGAATGCCTCCGAGTAGAGGCTCAAAAACGACGCTGACAGAAATGACAAGTGGGGGCAGCCACCGAAGACTGGCATTGATTCCAGTATGGCCTGCCAAACCTGGCCCTAAGGCAAGATAGCCAACAAGGAAAATCCACGCGATATCAGAAGATGTTGGTTTACTCGATGTCCAGCCGAATAACGAACTATCGACGATAGCCAAATCGAATGTAGCACCTTCTGTAGCCATGGCGTGCAGGCTCAAAAGAACACCAGCAATTGCAGTGACTGGGAACGCATACAGGAACAGGGGCATCTGACGTTCACCACGTAAAACACGACCCGCAGCAAGATACCCAACAATTGCAATTGCCCCTAGGAATGCTGCAGCGTCTCCTAGTAGGGTGACTTCGCCAGACCCTGCGTCTTGAACTGCAATTATCGCCCCCAATACCCCAACAACTGCGCCCCAAACTTCCCAGCGGTGTGGGGCCATCCTCAAGATGAACATCCCCCCNACAATGATCAGNGGNTGTGCGGTGACGAAAAGNAGNCTNTGNGTCAATGANGTATGGTCGAGTGACCAGACCCAACTTGCAAAATGAATCCANAGACAAATNCCTGANCCGATNACAATCCATACTGTAGAGCNNTTCCATTNAAAATCTNNAGNCTTCATTTGCCAAATGAACATGGGGAATAGAATCACNGAGGTTGCTTGGAGCCTCCAAGATGCTCGTAAAATGGGNGTAATGTCGCCCATCATCTTGAANACTGCGCCTGCACTTGAAACTGCAATNATCGCAATNCTGAGAATTATCCAAGCACGNACCGGGGTAGCCCGGGAATCNTCCATTCTCAACACCTCAAGCTTCTGCTGACTGATGACCGAAAATTCCNGCCTTACGGAAGAGTGCGTACAAACCACCGAAGATNATTACGTTGATGATTGTAAATCCAATTAATCNGACAATCCAGTAAGNATTNCCAAAGAGATCGGCAAACAAAGGCAANTCNTCAACAACAGCAAGAACTGCTGCTTCGACTCCAAAGAATGCCTCACCGGTCAGTGCTCCGGCTGCAATCATAAATGTTGAGAGAAGAATGAGNGCTCGTTTCTTTTCCGCAGCAGAGTTTCCTTCCTGCTCACGAATCTTGTCGACTGCTGGATCAAGTCGCTTGGCCTGCCACCAATCTCGACCTGCNCCACCAATCATCATTGGGAACGTGTATGGAGTNGGCAAGTACATCCCCAGCCCGAACGAAGTGCCCATNCCAGTCACCCATTCAATGAAGGCGCCAAGCAAAAATCCGATGAAAAGTGCAGAGAGATTCCCTTGACCCTCGGCCAACATTACTGTGAATCCAGCGAATGCGTTCGCCTGTGGAGCCAACAAATCGATGGTCCCATCTGCGAGTAAATCAGAAAGGAAAATTGCCATNCCAGCACCTAAAATGGCACCAGGNACAACACCCATGATGTTCCCCTTGGAAATATGATAGGGACGGTTTCCAATGTACAGACTGTTCTTGTAATCTGCAACCACGGTTCCGGACATAGAAATTGCACTACCGAATACTGTTGTTCCAACCAAAGCAATGAGAATCGCTTCTTCTTTCGAAAGACCAAAGAAGTCCCCATATCCTAAGAACAAACCAAGCAGCATCAAGAGAACAATGAATGAGGTNCCNGAAACAGGTTCAATCCCAGTNTCACCCATGACACGAACNGCAATCGCACCCAACAAGAATGTCGTCAGGATGAGAACAGTAGCAAAGACCATTGCCGCGGCAATCGGGAACCCACCCATCCAGAAGATGATNATCATCGCAATGAATGAAAATGCCATGAAAAGAGGGATNTGGTGCAATGGCCACTCATACCAACCCTTTCCTTCGATGTATTCTTGACCCTTTTCNCCGCCAAATGCTTTGGCAATATCACCAAAAATCGANACAAATGTAGGGGCCATTTTCAGTAGTCCTAGCAAACCTCCACCGAGGATGGCACCAATCGCAATGGTTCGAATCAGGGTCTTGTACGCAGTCCATTGCACGGGGCCACCCAATTCCTGAAGTGGTGTGTATTGTGAACTCCCCGTAATTGGATCAATTCCGGTAAATGTTGGCACACTGAAGTAAACGGCGAGAGGAATCAGGAAGAACCAAGCAACGAAAGAGCCCAAGTTTACCANAAAGGCAACNCGCATGCGCATGAACCAGCCCACNGCGAATAGAGTTGGACTCAATTCAACTCCTAGGAAAGTGTAAGCAAATGGNTTGTCTTTATCGAAAAATGTAAGCCCATTGGCGACTGCGTGGCCATCTTGTAATTTACTNGGTTGGTGAATCCAGCGTTCTGAATAGACCGAAGCTAAGCCCCACTCGTCGCCACTGGCAGTGGTTGCCAATTTATCGGCAATGGAGTAATTGCCGTATAGAGCCTCACCATCACTTGTAAATCCGGTAATGTGGTCTTTCCAAAACAGNGGATAATCAATGACAAACATGAAACCCATTGTCAAAACNGTCCATAACCCAACAGTTTGCAGNCTCTCTTTGGCCGCCTCGGCCGCACCTGTATTGACATCAGCAGCAATGTCAAGCATCTTCANTGTGGCTTCAAACCCAGGCATNGGCAATGGATCTTCAACCAACCAAACACGTCGGAAGATGATGAAGTACATCACACCCAAGAATCCCGCAAACATACTCGCGACGATTCCAATGAATGCCAATTGGAAGACATCGATTCCAGAAAGAAGAGGTGCACCATTGACGTGATATTCAGTCTTAAATTGAGANGAAAGCAGGAAAATCGCTGGGAAAGTGAAGATGAANCCNGTCGANGCGTGTGTTGCACCTGTAGTCGCACTNGTGGAGATATTGACTTCTGAAGGAGACCACTTTAATGCCATACCNAGAAGATAGGCNACATACCAAGCTGCGGAGACAGCAAGTCCAATCTTCAACCCAATGTAGGCAGTNACACCACTGAAAATGGAACCGATTAAGATTCCAATCATGATTTTATTCAAAGACCAATGGCTGACTTCGAACGATTCTTCAAGGTTTTTNTCTTCAAAATATTGNTCNAACAANCCTGTATTCAGATTGTTGTACATNTCNTCNTCAAGCCATGTAAGNGAGCCCGATTCAATCGCAGCTAGACCTTTTGCGGTTAGGGGTTGGCGATAAGCGGACTTTCGAACACCCGACACANGAAACCCTCCAGCGACATCTNACCGTACCGTGCAGGGGTCTTAGGTTTGTGGGGNAAACANTGTTCAACCCGTAGGGTTGAGATTCTTGNTTAAACTGTACGAATTAATNTCATATCCTAAACTNCGATACAANCCCAANCCCGCTTCATTCATNGCATATACTGNGAGNCGGACCTCGCTAGCACCACGCATCTGACATTCATGCTCGCAATGCTTGATCATTTCAGTGGCCACNCCTTTNCGACGCGCATGAGGNTCAACCCAAACATCNGCAATGTCCCAGACTTGAACTGGNGAATCCANCAGNAAACCATCAGGTGAAATGGTACAAATGCCTACCANTTCTCCTTCAAANCGAGCGATAATCAATCGNCCTTGACGAATTCTTGATTCAAGAAAACGCGTGACCCTTTCNGTATTCAATCGNCCTCTGAGTTCGTTGANAGAGCCCCGNTAGTCGAGNGTTTGTTGGTCATTTAGAAGCCTCCACCAAGCAGGTTCAATGGCAGAAAAATCTTCAAACCCTGCCACTGATATTGACAATGGGTTTGTCGTAGTGACCAGAACATCACCTGAATTAGTGATCCCTGCTAATCTTGTAACGACCCATGGCTTCCATCCACAGAATCTCGCCACCAGCATTTAGGTCCATGCCTTCTTCAACGGGTAAAATCATGGCCTCATAGGTCTTGTTATCCATGGCATGGACCTCATTACCATCGATGTGCGTGATAATAGCAGAACCCTTCTCAATCATAGGGACATTGATGGAATCTGTGACTGGTGCCACGTGACTTCGCTTTTGCCCGGTGAAGAGATCTACAAGCTCAATTCGTGCCTTTGCACCACCGTGCTTTCCAGGCTTTGATTTGCTCATACCAAGAATTTTGTATGCATTCTCTTCTAGAGCAACATATCGACCAACTTTCAGAGTTCGAACTTCGACACGGGTAGTACCAGGCATGGCTATCGTATCGCTTCCGATGGTCCCGACTTATCAGGGTTCGGGCACATGTGGTTAGGATTGGGCAATCTCAAGGTTGTAAATCAATACGAATAGAAACCNTGGCCTGTTTTTCGNCCCAGTTTACCCTCTTCAACCATCTGAACTAGGAGNGGGGCNGGCGCATACTTATCATCACCAAGNCCGGCATGTAAGACATTCATAATGTGTANAACCGTATCATTGCCAATCAAATCGGATAGNGCCAGTGGNCCGATGGGGTGNTTCATTCCCAATTTCATAATCCCGTCNATNGCNTCGGGTTCNGCNACNCCATCTTGNAGTGTNAGAATCGCTTCATTGATCATCGGGCACAGNATTCGATTGGATACAAANCCNGGNGAGTCNTTACAACANAGAGGAATCTTACCCATTTTCTCACTGGCCNCGATTACNGCTTCTGTGACTTCCNCATCNGTGTCTGAGCCATTAATGACTTCAATCAATTTCATGATAGGTACCGGATTCATGAAGTGCATACCAATCACTCGATTNGGNCNNTTNGTNGNNGCTGCAATTTCATTGATACTGATGCTNCTCGTNTTACTNGCNAGAATGGCGCCNTCTTTGCAAATCTGATCNAGTTCAGCGAANGTTGAGAATTTGAGNTCAGGAATNTCAGGNATNGCNTCAACNACCANATCNGCATCNGCNGCTGCNGTACGNTCNGTNGCACCAGAAATTCTCGAGCGNGCNGNNTCNGCNTCTGNTTGAGTCATACGCTCTTTAGACACCAGNTTNGCGAGTGATTTNTCNATGGTCGCAATGCCTTTNTCGACGAATTCCTNTTTGATNTCNATCATNGTAACTTCATATCCAGCGCAAGCTGCAACTTGGGTAATCCCATTGCCCATTTGNCCTGCNCCNAGTACTGCAATCTTCTCGATGCTCATGAANCNTGTCGAGCCAGANTCGATTNATTACCCCTTGGNCNGNCAGGTTAGCCTGCATACTCTTCCCAATCATCCATTTCNGGAGTGCGGTACCACCATTGTCCTTCATCATACCACCACTCGCAGCCATTTTCATCGACCTTGTAATTGGGGTCGTCTTCGAGAGAGATTTCTTCCTCGACTTCAGGTTCAGGNTCAGACAAACGGGATTCGACTTGACTGGATTGNTTGCGGCGNACCTTCTTCTTTGGCTTGCGCATTAACAAGGAAACTGCCCCACCAATGGCAATTAAGAAAATCACGACTGTCGCGATAATGATAATNGTGAGNGNACTTAGCCCACCAGATTCTGAAGACTGAACTGGAGTGTTGATACGACCAGTATCCGTTTCTTCACCAGCAGGAAACATGTCTGCTGGGCAACCNGGATTCTCCACATTTTGCATTTCATTTGCATGTAGTGGGCATCGATCNGGAGTCCTNGCCCCCGGAACATATTCTCCNGGCCAAGAACCATTGATTCGCATTTCGTCGTCTGCCCAAATACTGTTGGCAAAATTGTCGTAGTACCCATCGCCATCNGTATCCNTCCATTGAGTNCCNATATTGGGNACTATGTCCTCTGAATCTGCCCATGAATCACCGTCACTGTCAATNCACCCTCGTAAATTNCCNGTAGATGTCCCTGCTTCGCTGGGGCAGTCATCGCCATTGGTCCCCGACGAATTGTCACCGAAATTATCTCCATCAGAGTCAACCGTTTGAGATGCATCCATGGGGTATTCATCGTACAAATCAATCGCTCCNTCGCCATCNGTGTCTCGCTCGCTTAGAGAACATCCTGTTTCGTCTACATCGAAAACCTCGGCGGTGGGAGTATTCGGGCAGATATCGACATCTTCCATNACACCATCATAATCCCCATCTCGTTCAGAAGGTGCNCANCCNCGATCATCCACCAATCCGATTTCANCCTCCGGTGTACCTTGACAATAGTCTGGGTTGACTCCCGATTGNCGATCACCATAGCCATCACCATCGAAGTCNACNTGTTGGCTGGACTCATTGGGNAAGTCATCAAGTTCATCTGACCANCCATCGCCATCANCATCGGGACAGCCTAACACTCCACCTTGATTGGAGGTGCCTGCTTGATCGGGACAACTATCCGCTAGGAATCCNTTCGGATTGTCACCAAAACCATCCCCATCTCGATCATTGTNCTGAGAAATTTCAGTTGGAAAGGCATCTCCACTTTCAGAAACACAGATGTCGTTAACGAAGCTACTGCAAGAATAGTTGTCACCAAAACCATCNCCATCACCATCAATCCATTGTGTGGGGTTTGCAGGGAACATATCATTGAGATCTGACCAACCATCGCCATCTGTATCGACGCAGCCATAACGGTCCTCGGTNGAAAGGCCGAAATCATCTNCACAAGAATCTGGCTGGTACCCTTCCGAATTATCACCAAATCCATCACTGTCGCCATCACTCCATTGGGTCGGTTCACTAGGGAAGGCATCGACTGTATCTGCCCATCCGTCTCCATCACTATCGGGACAACCGACAGTCGGTTGCGTGCTGGTTCCGAATTGGTTTGGACAATCATCTATCGTATTGACTAGACCATCGCCATCATCGTCCAACTGGTTTTGTGCACAACCTGTAGAGTCGACCTGTGTGTTTGAGTCCGTGCCTGGACACAAGTCGTCCCCATTCCAAATTCCGTCACCATCATCATCTGGCAAAATACTACGTAAATCTAGACCAACACGGTCGCCGGAAATAACTCTTGCAAATGGGTCTAAGCCCACAAAACCAATCTCATCGAAATTATCCTGGCCAGACTCCGAAAGCATCCAATTGATGAAGTTGCGTGCATCGTTAACGGAATCATTTCGCATCGTTAAGTAGTAATCATCTTGGAATGGCCAATCGCCATTTGAACTATTGGATACCGAAGGATGAATGATCGAATCTCCAGCCAAAATAGCATCAGCTGCCCCATGCGTCCAATTGTCAATAAGCGGGATATTGTACAGGTTCGATTCGAGACCTGCCCGCAACTCTGCGATTCCAACAGCACCATCAAATCCGTTCACGCCGCTGAAAATTTCACTACGAGATTCCTCAATCAAACGATAGCGATCAAAATCCTGCTCATACCAACCATCAGGGAAACTGCAGTGATTGCAAAACATGAATGCATCAATCATTTGAGGTATTGACCTATTTTCCCATCGATGATAGAAATGAATGGGGTCGTCATCACAAGATGCATCCAAATCGCCCCACTCGATGATGCTATCACCATCGTCACTGGGGGCAACCGAAGTCAAAATCATCCCTGGATGGAAGCCGGTGTTAATGAGATCAGAAGTAGAGGCCCCCGATAGCATCCATCGAACCTGCGCCATCGTCAACCCTCCAATTTGTGAGATACATTGTTCAGCAGCCCCGCTGGCCTTGACCATAAGTGTGGCTGGCATCCTTCCAACAGGAACATCGACAAGTAAGTCCCCATTTGAATCACAGGAACGCAGTCCAGTTGTCGAATAGTTAGCCAGTTTGGTCGTCAGAGATTCGGCGGATGTTGATGCCCCGGCACCCATCAATATTCCACTGATTTGGTTCGCCTGATTACATTGCATTTGTGTGATTGGTGTAATCGATGAATTGTAGTGATTGGGAAGATAATCATTCCCGACCTTGCCATATTCTGCAAACCGTTCTTCCATGAGTTGTCCTGTGACATCCCCGCCCATCCAAATGAATGCGTCTTCAGAATAGTAAGTGTAGAAGCCACCATAATATCGTGCCCCAAAGTGAATCTTAGTTTCATCTGCAGACCATGCAACATCACGAGCCCCACGGCGACCCGATGCTCCGTTTCCACTCCCCCCCGGGAAATCACCGAAACTGTAGACTTCTGACCAATCGGCGGTAGAATAAATCGAAGTCTCGCCACCGCTGGTTGTGGCCAAAACGAAGTGTGAACCTGCCTTGTTAAATGCAATCGCATATACATCCGAACCTTGATTTAATTCTGAAATCATCGTTCCATTTTCAGCATGGTAAACACGGAATCGATTGTCATTACCACCGGTGATAATCCATCGCCCATCTGGACTCCAATCTAATCCCAACACAATATCAGTATGGTTGTGAACATTGTAAAGTTGTGAGCCATTGGCAGTCCAATGGACAGACAATTCTTGGCCATGTGTAACGGCGATTAGACGGCCATCAGGACTTGGGACGATATTGTATACATCATCACTTCCAAACTCAATCACATGGAGAACTGACCAGGATGACGTATCGTAAATCGTGACATTGTCATCTTTACCGCCAACGTATAATTCAGAACCATCGGGGCT
>NZXM01000058.1 GCA_002701965.1 Methanobacteriota archaeon
GCTTCACTCCAAATTTGAATTGATGCGATATTGCCAACACCGAAAACGTAGAATTGTGGACTGGTTTGCTCAGGGTTTGTCTCTGAGAAATTGGCATCGATGGAGTTGTATTCTTCCCAATTGGTCATACCATCACCATCAGGGTCACCCAAAGAATCCAATTCGTTGACAGGATTCAATGTCCATGATTCACCAAAAACATCCCATCGAGCAAAATAAACCTCCCAACCATCCGGCATACCGTCATCATCAGTATCTCGGTTGAGAGGATCACTGCTGCCTTGATCGGCAATCGGTGCCATCGGTTGATCCTGGATTACTTCATCTGTTGCAAAGAAACCGAACGACTCAGTGGCAGAGCCATTCCATGATTCGTTAAACAATGCAGTCGAATGGGGCAATACGTTTCCATTTTGGTCAACGTCCCCCATCATTATCAGAGATGAAATGTGGTATTCCATCCAATTCGTATACATCTCCTCTGGTTGTAGGACGCCATCATGATTGACATCATATCCGTCACCATCCGGATTGTTGCCTCCATCAGAACCATTCAAAGGATTCAATCCTTCTTGTGCTGATGACCAAGAACAAGTGTATCTTGCCTCCCAGCCATCAGGCAAACCATCTCCATCGGAATCTGCAAGATTAGGATCAGTATCCACCCAAGTAGATGCGCCCTCCGAGGTTTCATTGTGCGTACTGAGACCTTGTTCTAGAACCAGTAAGCGAATCTGCTGCCATTGATATTCACAGAGGTTTGACAAACCATCATTGTCTGCATCTTCATCTGCATCTGAAGGATCAGTGGGGTCAAGAGACCAATCATTTCCTCCAGTGAATGTTTGACCAATCCAACGGCGATACTGAATTTCCCAACCGTCAGGCATACCATCCTGATCAGTATCGATATTTGTGGGGTCAATACTTCGATCGGTTGCACCACCGGCGCCTGAATCGGACCATCCGGTGATGTATGTGTTGCGGGCATCTTCACCTGTCTCATCATCACAAACGTAAGCCCCATTTAGGTAGTGGCAAGTGAAATTGGTACGTTCTAAGAAAAAGCCCCAATACTCTTCACCATCAAACAAACCATCGCCGTCGGTATCTGCCAACTGTGGATTTGTAGTGTTCCAGCCTTGTTCAGTAGTTGAAACAAATCGGAATTCATCTAAATTAGACCAACTGCGATCGAAGTAGTCATCGTCGTCGGGATTGAAGTTCACACCGTCAGCATCTGGGTCGTCATCTCGATCAAAGGGGTTGGTCGGATCTAAACCATGCACGAACTCCCAACCATCTGGCATCCCGTCAGAATCTGAGTCATTAGAGAGAGGATCGATTAGGACCATGTTTGCGTACGTCCCTGGGTCTAAGGCTGCGAAAATGAATGAAGAACCATTCAATTCGAGCACAGTCATATCGACGACGCGCCCAGGGATTCGAGTATGGTCTGGCTCCATCCCTGAAGAGCGAACATGGTTCGCATCTAAGGCCCAAGTCCCCCATTGTGAACCCACAATCACTTCATCACCGAGAGGAAGTATGGACTGAATGTTGTTGGCAGTAAATTCCTCTTCGTTGATCATACGGTCATAGGAGAAAGCACCTAGAGGATTGGATGGACCCACGGCCAAGTCAAATTGATGCACACCACCCCGTGTGCCGACCCAGAGTGTCTGTGGGCTGGTGATTTCGCCATCACCATCGCGAGGGCCATCGACGACGAGGGCCTGAACGCGAGCGGCCAATGCAGAATCGATTGCATCCGCGGGAGCCACATATTCTTCAGCGTTGGAAATGTCAAAAATCCATGTCGAGTCAAAACCACCAACAAAGTCTGTGCTGTTGGCCATCAATAGTCCCCTGTCGGTGCCCACGAATAGTCGACCTCCCTCACTGGGTAGGACAACGTGAGTCGCGACTTCGACCGTCGTATTCTCTTGTTGTTGGAGTGCATCAGTCAGTGGGATGACTTCATTCAAACCGACAATCAATCCCTCTGAATCCAAAGAAAATCTCCATACTTGTTGTTCAGCAGCAAATGCAATCAAATCAAGCTGGGCACCACTACCTGTTTGCAGAGGTGTGATCAATTCAAATTGAGGTTGAGAATCTGAGGCACTACCCCAGTCATCATGTACATCGAGTACCGATGAAATCTGTCCTTCTTCATCTAGTGAAAGAGTCATCATCCCCCGATTGGTAGTCAGAAGAAGTACCCCATCAGAGCTTCCTTCTGGCCACAAGTGCAAATCGAGTAGATGCTCACCTGAAGGAAGTTCAAAGTGACTGGACGCATTGTTGGTCGGACTCATGACAGTGATTCCGCGTATTGTTCCAACATACACCAAACCATGAACCTCATCCGAAAAAATCGAATGGGCATTGTGATGCAATAAACTCGGAGTTGTGCCTTGGTCATAGACGACCACAGATTGTCCGGCGTCACCAAGTCCAACACGTTTGACTCCAGCAGTCACCCAATTATCATCGTCGAGATACACTGTATATTCCTCAAGATTACTGAACACCTCACCCAAGTCGAGTGTGGCCGATGAGGTGTCCGGAGAAATCGCTCCGTCACGGTTCAAATCCCAACCATCGATGTCGCTGTCGATAAGAGCATCACTGCTATTCAGTGGATCAAGTTGGAAGTATATCTCCCAACCATCAATGATTCCATCTCCCTTCTGGGTTTGTCCCAAAGCTTGCCCGGGGTTGCCCACCCAGCGGTAGTAATCCGTGTCATTGTCAAGTGGGTCAGTACCCAACCAGCCATCGTCACCTGTTGGCCGTGTTTCCTCTGTTTTGCACGGGTCAATCAGTTGTTCGATTTCACCCGAACAGCGAAGGCCATCAAATTCAGTCATCCAATTTTCAGGGGCACCGTACAGATACTCCTCCGCATTGGTATAGAATTCGTGAGGCTCAATCGTACCATCTCGATCAACGTCAAATCCATCTCCACAACCCAATGTCAAATCCCGGCAACGGTCACTGTCGACCTGTCCATCGCTACTGTTTAGTGGATCGAACGCCATGCAATTCCAAACATTTGAGGAGTTGATGTATCCTGTTTGCGACATACACATCGCTACTTCGTAGCCATCAGGCAATCCATCACCGTCAGTGTCACCTGAGCGAGGGTCGAGGTACCATCGGACTCCAGTTTCAGACACTTCGGGTGGCTTGCCCGGCAAGCCCGTTCGGTTATTGGTGAAACAAGAATCCAAATCGTATGGCCAACAGTATTCCATTAGCGCGGTCAAACCATCGAAATCATGGTCACTCTGATTGTCCGTCCCATTGTCCGCATCCAATCCTGGAACCGTACGAGAACGATCTCCTAAATCCAAGAAAATCGATTCACTGAACGCCTCTTCATGCAAGTCAGGCATGCCATCCTTATCCCGGTCAGTGATGGGTGGACCCTCGCCAGTAGTGTCACCAGGGTGGATGGATTGAACCGGGCTGTTAGGTCGTACTTGACTGACAAAAACCATCGAGCCAATCAAAAGGAGGGTTATCAGAAGCGCTGTTTGTTTACGACGCATGGTCTCACCTGTGGGTTACACCCACAGAGCCATCCCTGCTCTAACGCTTATGATGCTGATGGAGCGGCGTTCGGACGGAACTTCATCCAAATTTACGAGATTGTGTGTTTTTTTGAAATAATTTATTGATAAAAATTATCCTCTTGGAGGTAAGAAAAAGCGGTTGAAATAGGCACCTTTTTTCATCAACAAGCGCTTTATTCAAAGGGTGTATAGTCCCCCATCGAAAAGTTCGGGATGACGATGGAGATCACACACCTCGGTTCAGGCAGCCGCGGCAATGCCACTTTACTACAAACTGATGACGCGAAAGTGCTCATTGACTGTGGATTTAGCGGCCGCCAAGTGGAGCGGAGGCTGGGGCAGATTGGTGTCGAACCAAAGAGCATCGATGCCATCGTTTTGAGTCATCATCATACGGACCACGCCCAAGGGGCCAAAATATTCCACAAGCGCCACGGTGCCAAACTGTTTGCCAACTTCACTACCTGCGCCCAGGTCGGTCTCGACCCAGTCAATCAGTGCCAAATTTTTGATTCGCTTGAGCGAGTTCAAGTCGCACCTGGTTTATCCGTACTCCCAGTACCTGTGCCCCACGACGGTGCTGACAACGTCGGATTCATCATCAATTCGGGAACAAACCAGCGTGCGGCAATCGTCACAGATTTAGGTGAGCCTACGGACGAATTGATCCAACACTTGAAGGGATGCGCACACATCTCNGTAGAATCAAATTACGATGCAAAACGCTTGGCATTGGGCCCTTATCCCNCCAGCTTGAAAAGCCGTATATCTGGCCGCGGTGGGCACCTTTCAAATCAGCAGACTTCGGAGCTTTTGGCTGAAGTACTNGGGCCCGAAACTCAAAGTGTAGTTTTATGNCACTTATCTTCAAAAAATAATGCACCNCATTTGGCTGAGAGTGAAGTCCTGTTTCGAAATGAAAAATGGNCTGGTGAACTTCGTGTTTCCACCCAAGACGGACCTGAATTCAGCCACTGGATCGGCCAAAGTGAGGCCGAGATGATAAGGCTGTGAAATCTTCACCTCAGTATGAGGTGAAAACCGAATGGCTAAGAACATACGGCCACATCCCCAACCATGCGCCCATCCTCTGCCACCTGGCAAACCGCGGATGAGCGAGCAGTTTCTGAAATCATGGGAGTCACCATGCTCTTGGCGATGGTCATCTCGACGATGGCAGGTGTAGTCGTCGTCATGCAACCCTTCATGGATGCGTTGACAGATAACAGAGATTGGACTGCTGGAAGCGTAGCTGCAACTCAATTCAATGATCGAATCCTAGTGGCTGCAGAATCTCCTCCTGGCACTGGAATTGTGGTGAACAGTCAGCATATTTCCGACACACTGAAACCACTTCGAAATGCTGAAATTTGGANGTTNAG
This sequence comes from Methanobacteriota archaeon, assembly GCA_002701965.1. GTDB lineage: Archaea > Thermoplasmatota > Poseidoniia > Poseidoniales > Thalassarchaeaceae > MGIIb-P. The sequence goes on from NZXM01000058.1 coordinate 4,967, forward strand.
CGCGGATTTATTTGGTCNCGATCGAGTCGANGTCAGTCTGACGAATGGGCTATTCAANGTAACTTCGCTTAACGGAACAGCAGCGACTGTTGAGATTCNAACTGAGGTTGGNACNGACTCTTGGTCACTCCAAGAAGGTGAAGGNGAAAATTCAACCAATCTGAGTATGCAAAATTGGATGGTAGTTGACATCATGGATTCNGAAGACCACCTCATACATCGATGGGTGCAAGTCCCATTGGACGGTATTCAGTTACGGACCCCNCTCAATGAAGGTACGTTTCAGATCAGTCTAATCAATGGGGCNCTAATTGAACAACGAGCAAACCAACCAATCGAAGTTCAGAGTTACCCTCGGCTCGATTATGAGCGCACTTTAGAAGGTGGGTTGCGAGTTAGTCTGGTACTCATTGATGTAGAAATATCAGGAATTGAACGTAGCGTAGATCAATCTATCGATGTGGAAAGCCAAGGTGCACTACTCTTCTTCGATCATGAAGCCCGTAATCTGAAAATTATGCCAGAATTTACTGGGGTNGACAATCCCGAATCCAGATATCTTCGCCACTGGACNGATGCCTATGATTTACATCGTGCGACTGGAGATNCCGCAGAATATACTGGTTTTGGCCCNAATGGCAGAGTTTCAGGTGCTGAAGGAATGACATTGTANCCCTCCACCGAAGATTTCCACTTCGATGTCATTCTGCAACAGGTGGTGATACAATGATTCGAAGAGAATANGACGAAGATGCTGTCTCTGCCGCCATCGCCACNGTCCTTCTGTTTGCNGGAGTCATCTCAATTATTTCAGGCATGATGGTGACAGTTATGCCAGTCATTGATGAGTTACACGGNGCTGTTGAACGCGAAAATATGGTCGGGCAAATGGATGATTTAGCTGCCGAAACAAGNCGCTTGAGTGAATCAGGTACCCCCGGNGATGCTGCTACCATGAACATTCGACCCCATACAGGATCTCTGGCATGGGAATTGTTGGAAGGCGGGACATGGTACTCGGCAACTCATCAACCGGACAGTGGATTTAGGTTGGAGGGAGTTTTGGATCTCGACAACCAGATGCGGTTNCGACATGCTGAATCCCACATAGAAAGTATNTGTGCAACCGATTTGCATGCATCTGCAGAATCTCTACACCATTTCCGAATNCCAATGCTAAATGGAACGATTACAGCAACTCCGATTAATGCATTGACCACATTGTTGGGTTCAAACCAATTGATTCATGAGATCAATGGATCAGATACTGAATTCACCATAGATACCAATGAGGTTTGGTCCACATCCGTGCAGACCGTGCAAGGCGAATCATGGGTCCATAGCCAGATGCCTATGCGTGTCGTCATGTGGCGTGGGGAGGGNGGAGCATTCCTTGCATCACCAGACCAAACCAGTCCGGGCTCTGGAGAAGGAAGAAGTTGGACCATTCCTTTGATTGCAAGTACACATGCCATCCACGTAGAAGCAAATGCACCATTTACCTTGGAATGGGACANTGGTTCACAGAGTGGTTCAGGTNGCTCGTCCTCAGTAGCGNTTTCNCAAGCNCCATCTGAGGNGCAAGATNAAATTCACATTTGGCAAGGNCAAATCGAAACCAGTCAGTTAGAACAATTGGANCTACGAACATCGACAAATGCTCGAACCATAATCCACTGGGGTGACTCTGTTGAACTCGATGGTGTCGGACCCGGATCNATTCCGCTGTTCGACCGCGTGGGTGCTGCGACAGGNGTACATTTCCGACCACCAACGATGGATGGNGCACTCATCATCCACAACCCTAGTGACNGTGCAACCACCGCAAGAGTGAACAATTTGTTTCATTCAATTGGAGGGTTTTCNAGNATCAAAATTCCATGGGANTCAAGCGCAACCTCTTGGGTCGAAGGTTCAAATCCNATTCAGGTTGAATGGATNCTCGATGCGCAAACGATTGGCCAAACNCAAACCCATTCAACAAGTTGGAGACCAGGGAGTTTGATGTTGATGCCAGCCTCAGATACAGGCAGNCTGTCTGGGAANGATTGGAAGTTCGAAGCCCCAACTAGTGGAGGGGATGCTGAAACCCCNGCACTGGGCGAGACGGTGATTGCCCTNCAATCTGCAGGCCCTTCAGCCACTTGGTCAACCAGNACATCNAGTGGCACCCTCAATCATGCCGAACCTTCGANCTCTTTACAACTCGATGCCGGTCACATCGGCCACATCTCGATTGAATCTTCTTCAGGTGCCTTACGTGCTTACATCGCGACTGGGGCTGATGGNTCCACAGAAATCGTTGAAGATGGTCAAGAAAGGTGCGTTAATGTTGATTTACGCGCATCAGGATGGATTGACGTAGAATTTGCCCTGGGATGCTGTAGGGAATTGGAAAAATGGTGAAATTCGAAATGCTTGGAAAGATGGNTCTCACTTNTTTGGAGTCTCNCTAACGTTACGAGGGAATGTCGGAGACGAACCGCATGCTACAATCGGCTCTGCATGGGCAATGCATTTGCCACGGTTCACCTATACATTTGATTCAAGCGTCTCCGATTTACAAATTCTCACGCATGGTGGTTTCGTCGGAACCAATCACCCCGAATACAGAGCCGATGTTCTAATTCCACCTCCTTCTAGAGAGGGGCCNGGACCCCGACTCGCTGCAACTGTACCTGTGATGATGCCGACTNCCGATTCTGNTTCAGGAAATTCGGATTTGNAGTTGACNCTCACTTTGGATATTCGTGACCAAGTGACGACGATGAATGCACACGAAGTAAGGCGAGGNTGGGACGGCCCTTACGCNGTTGCCATTGCGGCAGAAAGCTCTGCAGAGGTAGAATTCTCCTCAGACTGGTTGGCGTTCCCAGGTCAGTTGGATATGCTGGAAGATTATGTTGGATGGGTTCAAACTTCACCCACCATGCCTGAAGTGGTCTACCATGCCGGAGGGCAACCCGTTCTATTCAATCTCCAAGTGGCTAGTTTAACATGCCATGCGACCGCCGGAGGTGTTGCTTAATGTCGAGGAAAATCGTCAATGATGAGAATGCTGCTGCGACTGAGATCGGGTATGTATTCACATTCTTGTTGGGATTGATGTTTTTGACTACTTTTTCAATTTGGGTTTGGGGCCTAGAAGTGTCTACACAAGAGAGGTGGACTGAGCACGCTCTGGAGGAAAATTTGCTTTCCGTTGGTGCTGCAGTTGAGCGAGCTGATGAGGCAGCACGGCTTGATTCAACTGCACGTTATGCCGAGCCTGTCGATTTGCACCTCTCGACCGCCGCAGGGCTGAATATCGAGATGTGGTTGACTGATGATGCGGTACATATCTCCGATAGTGCAGAGGTATATCGAAGTAGTCAGCCGATTTCTGGAGCCGCTGCGACAACACATTCGGGAGTCGTCAATTTGGTAGGAATCGAGACAGTGTGGGTTGTCCTGGTAGATGGAAACGTGACCCTTCAGGTTGAACAACCCGGATTCTAATTCCCACCCATGATTGCTCTGTGCATCTGACCCTGCACCTCGCGCATTCTTGCGCCAGCACCCAACTCCCTGAATACGGTAAGAGCCCGCTGAAGGTAATTCATTCGCTCAGCTTTTTCAGGTGCTGCTTCACCCAAGCGAGCCAACAATTCGCCAATAAGTGGCCGGAAGTCGTTAGCCTCAGCCATCGCTAGTCCGTCCAGATAGTGTTCAACAGCCTCTTCGGTCCGACCTGCATCGGACAATGCCTCCCCTAGCAGGATAGTGATTTCAACAGCACTGCGTTGGTCGGTCTCTTCAGACATTTGACTAAGTGCTTCTGAATAGTGATGAAGTGCAAGGTCGGGATCGCCTGTACGGGCATAGAGGCGCCCCAGAACAGCACGAGAACGGGCGTGAAGCCCCTTATTTTCAGTGGATTCTGTGTCTTCATACGAGGTCATTGCATGTTCTCTAGCTCGATCGACTTCGCCCATTTCAAGCAGAGCTGATGCCAGCTTAATTCGAACTTCGACAAGGTCTGGATCACCCTCAGTTTCAAGCAACTCCTCGACATTCCCGTAGACTTCTAACGCTCGTTTTGTATCCTTGCGATGGCGGAAAATGTAACCCATATTGGTGTATGTCCTGGCCGCACCTTTGGCATCCCCTGTGTCGATGAATAATTGAAGCGCACGTCCATGTAAATCGAGGGCAGAGTCCGAATCGCCACGGTGGACAGAAAGATCTGCCTTACTCGAAAGCAACCGACCTTCCATTACACGCATTTTATGACGCTTGACGAGTGGGAGACATGATTCATACTCAGTTTCGGCATCATCCCAACGACCTTGCATTGACAAGATATCGCCNCGCATTTCTAGCACTGTCGCCCAAGTTCTAGGTCCAAACTCCGANTCCTGTAATTCCTGTAAAAGGGGGAGCAGTTCCATATGGCCACTGCGGACCAANGAACGACCATTTTCATCCAGCACNTTNCCNAGNGAGTCACTGTCTCCTGAATTGACAAGATGGTAGATGTATTCNAGTTGTCGTTCAGGTGCGTCTAATCTCTTTCGATACCACGCACAAGCNGCTGCATGTAAGGTGGTTGCAATCGATGAATCAAATGTGCGNAGCAAGAATTCTCGAACCAAATCATGNACATCATAGTTTTCGCTNTCAACCTGTCGAGCCAATCCTTTTTCAACCAAATCATCAAGTAAATCAGTCTCGATTTCATGATTGGATAGAGCTTCCAATGGCATAGGCTCGCGATAAACAGCGATGGCACCCAAAACTCGCTTTTCAGCACCTGAAAGTCGACTGAAAATTTCCTCTTCAACGAACTTTTCAAGTGTATCGTGGAATGTTGANCCTACCGAACCGCGATTAATCAGTTGCAAGATGAGTGGNTGCCCACGAGAAAGTGTGTAGATGTGTAGGAATGTCGACATGTCAATGTCAGGCATTGTGGTCAACAAGTTACGACTCGCAGATTGATCAAGGCCCTCAAGAGGAAGAACCAGGGCAGATATATTTCCGTCCGCATCCTTTAGAGGGACCACCGCTCTAAACGAGCGACTGAACATTACAAGTCCGCACTCTTGCGTGTTGTCCAAACGCTGAGATAAACCACGAATGATCGCAAAGAGAACTTCATCGTTGACTTTATGCAAGTCATCGATGACAACCAAGGCTGGAACTTCTTCCAGTGCATCAACAATCAGATTTACCGCTACAGAAGCTTGTGGCACGGCTGTGGCCTGGATGTAATCAGACAGATCATCATCGCCAATCGCAGACAACCATTCTGCACATGCTTCGAGGAACGCGCGACTACCCTCCCAATCTTGGCAGCGATGATACAACAAGTTACGTCTATGCGTGTATTGTTCGATGACCTTGCCTGCAAGTGCTGTCTTACCGATTCCAGCAATACCGGGAACCAATAGACAGGATGAACGTGCATCAAGTAAAGCACAGATGTTTTCCAACTCAGTTTCACGGCCGAAAAAGGCACGTGTTCGGGGTAAGTCACCAAGTGATGTGACCAACTGTTTTTCGACGTGTTTGTCTAGATCTCGCTGAATTAATTCTTCATTCAGCGTTCGTAAATCCAGCATCCCATTGTCGTCGATATAACGCAATACGTCAACAGATCGAAGGGGGAAACTCGCCAAATCAATTGAACCAGCCAACGTAGTGGTGTGCGTCGCACCGGATTTATCGACCAATCGAACAGGATATTCAGATAGGCGCTTCCATGTCTCTTCAGCTTGGACCATACCCGAATCTGTCAAAAAATACGCTTTCCGCTTACGACTGACTCCAGCGACGTGAGCCTGGCGCTCAATCAGGTGATTTGCATCCTTGAGGCCCGCAATCGCCCGAGGGACGTTGCTCCGAGCAATGGCCACTGCATTTGCAATTCCCATTTGAGATAGTGCAAACGGCACTTCAACCGAATCGGTATAGTCAGCATAGTCCCGCAAATGTAGCATGATTCGCTCTTGGACACCAGGACGAGGAAGACTCATGTGACACTCTCCACTCCTTTTGGTACGTTTCCCCTTTTGATAGTGATGTGAGCAATCCCCACTTGACCCAAGGTCAAGGGAGTTGCATCACTCATTATCTGGGACCCACTTATTTTGGTCTGCATCCCACTTCCAGCCAGGATAGCCTGCAACTGCTGGTGCCGTAGGTGCTTGTTGAACCGCCGGTTGCTGAGCCACCGGTTGGGTTTGGGCTGCTGGGACTTGTTCTTGCTGTTTGGTCTTCGCCCAAGCGTAAGGATCGACTTCTTCGGCAGGCGACATCATTTCATCCTCGAATTCCTCGTCTTCAAACTCCACGAAGAAGAATACAAACACTGCACCTAAAGCGGCCAAAACAATCAGGGCCAACAGACCCAAGCCAATCCACATCAACAGACCACTGCCTTCATCATCTCCACCTTCAATGGTGATTTCTGAATCCGTATTCGTTGGTTGCTCTACATTGCCATACTCGAAGACGATGGTATTGTCGCCCTTGTCCAATCGATTGGCAGGAATGTCCAAGGTCCAAGTCCCATCATCACCGACTTCAGTATTGCCCAATCGAATTCCGCCAGATGTTTCACCCACGACATTGACTGTGGGTCGACCACTGCCCGTGAATACCAGTGTATCAGTTTGAGCGACTTCGGAAGGACAACCCGCGATAAAACCGCCATCCACTCGTAAACCGGCACATTGTGACGTGAACGAGACACCCACAACATCGAAGTTGAGTGGCGCGGATGCAACGATACTACCGGCGGTATCACGAACTTCAAAGATGACATCTTCCAATGACCAATCTTCCATATTTGGGAAGTAAAACGACATTGTAATCGGGTTGTAGTTGGCTACACCATCACTTCCGATTGTAATGACTTCGTCGTGATAGTCATCCTCAAGTTTGTCCTCCAAATCAAGGACATAGTAGGTAAGATCATCACCATCAGGGTCAGAGAAGAATTGTGTCAAATCAATGTTGTATCCAAGACCACATCTGTTCTGCGAAGAACCCGTTTCCTCACAGAAAATCGTGACTGAATCAGGCCATGCAGTAGAATTGAACACAGGGCGATTATTGTCTTGGTTGGGAGGATTGTCAATAATCACTTCAATCGAAGCTGCGTCACTATATTGGAATCCGTCAAAGGAACGCACTTCTACAATATAGCGATAATTGTGAACCAAATTGGTCGTATCCCAATTGGTTGCCCAGCCACCATTTGGCATGATATCCGTGACCAATGAATGGGCGCCTTCGGGCATCTCAAGGAATCCGGACTGTGGATCCTTNATCACAATCTCAACCTTCGTCACGGTGCCATCAGTNTCTCGAGCAACACCACTGAGAAGTGTTTCTTCACTGGCGGTGATTGTTTGCAAATCGTACGGCGTCAACAACTGTACAACTGGTCTGGCATTTTCATTGTCAATTTCCAATGTCATCTCTACGGGTGTGCATTCGTCCGCACTGTTGACACAGAATGCGGAATCGCTGGCCCANACCTTGACGCTGTATGTGCCAGTAGGCAGGTGCCCAACGGTCCAGTCTGCAGACCAAGCTGTACTTCCTGGCTTATCGAAGAGATTGTAATAATTCTCAGGCCCCTCGACCTCNAACCAAATGCGTTGGATATCACTGCCGAAAATTCCGGTATATGCATCAGATGCACGGCCTTCAAAATGCACGATACCATCGTCAATCTGAGAANCATCAGCTGGTCCATCGACCCAAATGGCCGGTGGCTCTGTNTTCAGTTTAATNGTGCGAGTTGAGATTTGAGATTCTGTAACTCCATCGGATGCTCTGAACTCGAATGTGTAATCGCCTTCTGGTTGATCGCNCATGTCATATTCAAANTACCANTGACTGAATGGATGATTGTTGTAAGTGACTTCNCCACCTGCATTGCTATCGTCCACACCATACTTCATGTCAATCCAATCACTGGTGAAGGGATCCTTGATCTGCACTTCTTCTACCACACCTTGTTGGTCCCACTGAGCCAATTCATCTGAAGCATAAATTCCGGCCCAAGTACCATCGTGAGCAGTTCCCGTGAAATTCACTGAACGCTTGAATGAATGACCATCATTTTGGTCTACTGTAATAGTTGGGTCCATGTTTTCTAGGGAGATGATTTCAGACAAGACGCCGACNACGGGTTCCATGGTNAGNCTGTATTTCTTGTATCCCTTNCCAAATTTGTAAGCTGAAACATAGTACAACGACATTTCGCGACTGCTTTCACCGTTTTGACAATCCGGATCATCTGCATCCATAATCAAATCTCCATCGTTGTCAATACCATCACTGCAAGAGTTCTCACCCGCATCATCTGCATAGCGATCCGGATTGATGCCACCTGGGCCTCCACCGGTCATATCTAGATGGAAATCACTGGCAAGAGATATCTCTGGTGTCCAACCCAAACTATCCGTGGTCAAGGTGTACAAATCGTCACCATGACTATCCTCGATGAGAACGGTTGTCCCTCCAACACGCACACCTTCGACCAGCGTACGGAATTTGACAATCTCAGCCTTTCGGATTTGTACTGCCCACTTAATCGGTGAAGTATCGATGTAGATGTTGGATGTATCCAGACCCGTGAGGTTGGAGTAGGTAAACACCGTCGAATTGTTGGTCAATTCCATGGCCAATGGGAAATTTTGCGGAGGCCACACACTGGTTGTTGGAATCAATACTTGTCCGACCCAATTGTTCCACTCGTATGCCTCTGCATCGGGCCAAGAAAGGGTGACTGGGTTGGTTGTATTCGCTGCCTGATTTGGAATCGGGATATTTTCAGACTGCACTGTGATACTGCTCTTGGTCACATTGTATGTCTGACCAACGCCTGTCCATGTATTCATTGAGAAGAAGCCAAGCGAGCCGAATTGTGGATCATTCGCATAATTGGTATCGTGGTTTCGAATCATTGCGCCAGTGCCTGTGGAATTGAATACGTTGTTCCGCACATCAAGGATTGCACCCACTGCGCGAAGGCCATCACCTCCACCACCGATATCGATATCGTTGTTGTAAAGTGTCAATGATGAACGGAATGCATGGACACCTGGGCAAGGGAAATCTCCACCCCAAGCCTTCTGTCCTGTACACTCGCCTCCACCACTACTGAGAATTGAATTGGCCACATACATCCTGTTTTCTGATGGAGATGGAACGTTCCAGCCACTGTCTCCAAAGTGATATTCACCTGCAATAATCGGTTCCTTTGCAGTATCCTGAATGGTCACATTCTCGACTCGAACATCGCTCTCTCCAATAGACCAAATTCCATTCCATCCACCAATGGGGCCGATAGTCCCTCCATTGATATTGATTTGACTCTTTGAAATTTGAATTCCTGAACCACCTGATGCTCCATCAATTACATTGTTATTGAAATCGACCCAAGCCAGGTTGAATGCTGTCAATGGACTGCGTTCATCAGTTGTGACCTTGTTGTCTTCGACGATTAATTTGTAGGCAACATTGTTGCCTGCAGTCTTCTTGTTGTTGACATCGATTCCGTTACAGGCAGTATTGATGGTCGAGGAACTGACGTGTCCGGCTGAATCATCTAGCCGAATCCCATAGTCACCATTGTCAATCACTGCATTTTGGATATTCACGAACGATTCTTCGACCCACAAAACGTGGCGGCCATCATCGTTCTGTCCACAACCATTCTCCGTACCAGTAAATACTGGAGAATCAATCATGAGGGGTTGGAGGACACTACCCGCACCATAGGCCTGAATAGCAGAACCGACAAGTGACGTTTCATCATCACCAACGGTAAACTCGCCACCGATAATATCAGGACGACCCAAATCAAGGATAAGCAAACTGGTCGTATTGACTCCTGTGAATTTCAACCCAGTCATGGTTGGACTGGACCCCTCAGCAACAATCGCACCGTAGCGCACTTCAGAAATTTCCGAGACCCAGCGGGGCATACCATATGCATTGGTAATCGAAACATGGTTCAATTTGGTTGCACCAACATCGACAGTGCTGCGCAACAAAATTCCTTCATTGCAAGATGGGTCACGATTGTAGTGATTGTTGTTGAAAATTCCCGCACAACTTCCGGTTGCAGAGGCATTGGTTGGATCTTGCCAATTGAATGTGATTCGTGAAGAGTTCGAGGCCATCCCATTGGCTCCGCAGGCAACATCACCCGCACACAAACCTCCTCTGACATCAATGAATGTGCCATTTGGCATGGTAACCGTAGTACCAGGTTGCACAATCAAGTTTGCACCAGTACTGACGATTACACTTCCAGTAAGCGCGTGTGATCCGGACCATACTTCTGTTCCAGTGATTGTACCACTGGTGGTTTCGTTGGCAGCGACTGCGGTTGGCATCAGCCCAACTAGGCCGACCATGACACTCGTGAGCATCAAGAACGACAAGAATAGGCTCTTCTTTCGATGTGTTTGTTCCATCTGATTCCCTCTGGTTATACCTACCGCCAGAGCGATTTCGACTATAATAGAAGCGGTGTACTAAGAATCATTAGTATCAATTTCTTACAATAGTATCATTGGATTTGAATATATTATGATATTTTATATTATATTTTGATATAATAATATCAATAACTGTAAATTATATCAAAAATAAATATCTTAACTTTGTTTGAATATCATTTATGCCACGATTGCATCGGCGACTGCACGCTCCCATGCCACCGCATCAAGCACACCATAACCCCAGCGAGAATGATGCTCACCCCCTTGCAAAGCATTCGGTTGACAAGAATCTGCAAGAGCCTGTTTGACCAGCATAATCATTTCATAAGGGTCATCGATTGTATCCAATGCTGCTCCGTGTCGCTCGAGAATTAGCGCCAAAGCACCCGTCACGAAAACCGTTGAATCACTGGTTCCAGTGCTCAAAGAATAGGGTATCGAAAAACTAGGATCTGATGTGGAGATAATATCCACCCCAGGTGCACTAACCTCTGGTTTTTGATTTGGTTCAA
>NZXM01000059.1 GCA_002701965.1 Methanobacteriota archaeon
TCCAAGTCCCACTCAAGGGTGTGCCAAGCGCCAACAAACAGACCAGGGGTGGCTTCACCTGCCGCGATAATCTGTTCAGAAAGGCCATCGTCATCCATGTCTACAAAGACCATCGCTCGAGGAGAGGTATGTGGATTAAACGAAGTTGAGGTAGATGTATTGACCCCGCCATTGGCATTGAATGCATACATCTCAACTGACCCGGTTTGTGTGCTATCTGAACCGTCAGGGGTCCCCTCTAAAGGACGGAAGAAATTGACTGCACCATCCCCATCATGATCGCCAACGGTGTAATTTTGTAATCCAACCAATGCGGAGGTTGTAGTTGACCAATCGGTCCCGTTCCACATGGCTGTACAGGCTGCAGTGGTGGTTGGCCCCATCAAATCATCAAATCCATCACCGTTCCAATCAAACACCTCAAAGGGCCCGGCTGAGCATTCAAATTCATCCATTGAGACCACCCAACTGTTGGCAGAAAAATTCCACAAGGTGTTGTATGCGGTCATCATATCATTCTCTCCAACCAAGACCGAGAGGTTGGTACCATAGAATGTACCAATGTCGATGTGAACGAAGTTCTCAAGACCTGTCATTTGGTTACCTGAAGGAACGGTGGTGGTGATTGCAGTAGAATAACTGCCTCCGCTAAACGAGCGGAAACCGAGAGTTCCATCCGCATCAATAGAAATCAAATCATCCTGAGAATCGCCATCTAAATCGGCTAAAACAGCATCTTCGAACTTTTCGTTCATCGAAACATTGGTGCTGTAGGACCAACTGTTTCCAGACATGTGTTGACATAATTCATCCTCATCAATTGCCACAGCGAGAATGTCGGTGCTGCCATCTCCATCAGAATCACCCAGAATGAGCTCGTCGGCATCCAAACAGGTTGGAATCCAGTTGGCCACCAAACCCGTCCCATTCCACTTCATCCAACCAATGTGGGGTGAAGTGGTTCCGTTGGCTGCTGTGTGGTCTTGAACCAAGTAGATGGGGTCCTCAATTCCGTCACCATCCATATCTCCTACTTGGAGGTCAGCGACGGCGCCAATACCACTAAACTGAGCGCCCAAATCCGGTGCGAATTCAACTGTGATTTCAGAAGATGACATTTGTGCTGAAGTTGGCAACCGCCAACTTCCTGCGGTCAACCAAGTCTGATTTCCGTTGGCAGAGATGGTTGTTGAAGTGGCGCCATTTGAGAACTCCGTTTGTTCTCCAACCCCACCGTCGCCGTTGCTGCCAAGATGCCATTCGTATTGTCCATCGCTGTCCAAATCAACCGTGAGCGACCCTGGCGAAGGGTCATTGATGTCGTATGTGATGTGGAAAGATGCGCCTCCAATCGTCGTGTTTCGTTGCAAAGTCAGGTTCACAGTAGAGGTGGATGTCGAGTCCGTTTGCAATGTCAAGCTGGTACTTCCATCGGCAAAGGTGTCAATCACACCGGATGCTGGATTTGCTGCAGCAAAGGGGATTGAAGCAAACAAACTGGAAACCATCAACAATGCAAGAATTACCGAGCGCGTAGCGCTCGATTGTTTCGAGTCCCGAGGGAGGGGCATGACGGTCGGACGTTAACCGGAGGTTAAGTCGCCTTCGGCGAAAGTCTTGGAAAAATATCAAATCGATTTGTTTCACCAAATCTGCGACAATCGAAAAGTAGGTGGTGTAACTGTCTTTTTTTGAAATCGATAAAGTTACCATCGGAACGATTAAAATAACCCGTCGACTGGTTGGAATTGGTCAGGTGGTGGCTTCGTGACAAGTTCAACTGGAGCAGGAAACAGCCGATTGATGATTCGGGTCGGTGATGTCGAAATTGATCTCACAGGCTCACAAAAGGATGTGGATGCTGAGATGATGAATATCCGTGAAGGAGAGGAATGGTCTACTGCTATCGCCAAAGTTCGAAGTGCACGTGAAACCGCCATCGCCGCTGCCGTTGAAGCCGCGAAGAAAAGCGGGATGCCTGAGCGTGGTTCTGCCTTCCGTTCATTGATTGAAAACAGTAGCTTGACCAAGAAGCCNGATCAAGTATTGGCCGCTATTCAATACCTCCGCGAGGTCGAAGGCCTTGATGACTCACCNCCCCGTGTGCTCAAGGAATTGTTTGACGACAGTGGATTGACATCCCCAGATAACCTCTCNCTCTATCTCAATCGTCTTGTAGAGCGTGGATTCATTTCATGTCCACCTGGGAGTTCTGGAAAGAACCGATATGCAGTCCTCACACCTGAAGGGCGTGCTCACTTGGACCGNCGCTCGGGTGCTTGAGGGGTTANAATGGACGAGATTGGTCCCGATGCGGACCTCTCATTCCAATCATTCATTGGNCATGATTTTCGAGACATGGATTTGTCTGGTGTGAATTTTCGNCGNGCTATTTTGGATCGNTGCAATTTCCAGGGCTCAAATCTCGCNGGCGCTGATTTCCGTAAGGCATCCTTGGTTGGAGCGGATTTGATGAAGTGTGCATTGGATGGGGCGGATTTTCGTGGTGCAAANTTGACCAAGGCGAAGCTGAANCTCTCAAATTTNCAAGGAGCCAANTTGGACAATGCGGATTTGCGTGGAGTNCGTGGACGCTACGCCATTTGGCGAAGAGCCAATTGGTGGGATGCNAAATTGAACGATGATCTTCGNGAAGTTCTCAAGAAAAAGTGGCCCAAAGAGGACTGATTACTCTTCTTCTGGTAGTTTTAGAGATACATGCTCTCTGTACAATGCAGCTCGACCCTCTGGGATTAGGACTGNCAGTAAGGGAAGAGCAATGCAAAATGCCCCACAAGCAAATTCGATGATGATACTTGTCCATCCGATTGTTGCTTCGAAACCATAATCTTCAGCTACAAGGTGAATCCAAACGTTCTCGACAATGTTGGCAATGAAGAATATNGAACCAGCGGCCATACCAACTTTGACNCCGAGTGGATTTTTTCGAATTAGCATGATNCCTGCGACAATCAAACCGAGNCCCATCAGACTNTACAATATGGCAAACGTTNCTGCCATACCNGTTTCCTTCAACATNTCGAAAGTTCGTATTTCTTCATCANTAAGNCCNGCNTCATTCAGGGTTTGGTCNTCNAGNAGATACACNCCGCCACTACCTAAAGCCAGAAAGCCGGCGAGNAGAGAACCAATAATCAGCATGATTCCAATGGCAGTTGGGATTGNATTATTCGGTCGNATTGGNATCTCTGGCATNACNAGTTCTTCNTCGACATCCATCATGACTGNGCCGATTTCTTCGTCCATGANANNNCCTCTGCTTTGACACTCCTTAATCCTCGGTNCATTTTCTCAATGCATCCGCNANNTCANCNGGNACGTCTNGCTTTTCGAATGTCTGCATATNCACACAAACNGTTACCACGCGAGCTGTCCAGCATAGNATTTCATCTTGATTTCGAAACTGATATTTCCAGATGATAGAACTGNTACCCACAGATTCAATCCACANTTTGCAATGAACGATATCCCCATAGCGAAGAGGAGCCAAATGATCTGAGGANGTGTGAACNGCAGGGAACCCGAGATGCATCTGTTGAGTGATGACNGGATAAGCGATNCCACAAATCTGNTCCCAAGATTCNTCAAAGAANCGATGGGCCAAGTCGAAGTATTCGGGATAATACACCACCTNTGCCAAATCAATCATCGGGAAGTCAACNCGACGTTGAAGCNNAATCGCCATGCCATTGGCTAACGCCTCCATACGAAGAAGATGGCGGACCCACCGCGATTCGAACACGGGTTTGAGGCTCCGCAAGCCCCAGTGATATCCAGGCTACACTATGGGTCCTGTGCGCGGCCCACCAGCCACTCTATCTTAATGAGAACGGTTCACACAGTGTTGGTGTAAATCCGTTTTCCAGTCAATGAATCCTGTTTCCAAACCAACTCTTTGCAATATCTTGGGATGAAAAAGCCAACCTTACGTGGNGTCAACCCATGGTTCTTCATTTTCAGGTCAATGGACAACCACGCAACAATTTGCGATGCTGTACACCCAGGGTTGACACTCACGAATTTGAGAATCTCTTCTCGCAAGCGTCGCAACCGGGCTTCCTTCTGTGCTCCTTTGGCCATACTAATCANTAGTCGCTGGAGGTATATGAGGCAAGNTAGGGGGTCCCCCNGGGGNCCCATTCAACAATCAAATCAGTGGGAGGGTGATTTTCCAGCGTGGCTCGGCCAACTTCTTGGCGTTTGGACCCGTTCGNGGTTGCGGTGTCTTGTGNGTCAAGGTGCCATGCATACCATGGACACTGAATTTGATTCTGGCTTCGACATAACGNTCTCGCTCAGCCATTTGAACCGCCTCATCATCCAACTCAAAACTGGCAAGATATTCTTGTTCGTTGTCGTCAAGTTCAACGAAAAGAGAAAGCATGTTGTCCTCTAAAGAAGCACGGGGTGAAAAGTCGTAGTCATCGGGATGATCCATCCAGACGTCCAAATCGACCACGACTTTGTCTCGGATTGAGACCTTCTTGATGTCGACAGAACTTACCATCAGGCTTGTCGAAGAGGCAGTAGTTCAAATCGCTTCCCATTGACCNGCATTGGATTAAACACCGACTTCGCTGATTCTAGGAACAAGAACTGTGAACTCTACGAACAACTCCCAATCATTACCTTGGTCNGGGTCAACATCGTCAATCGGTAGNTCTGGGTCAGCCTCCTCAGCTTCAATAATCCACAACCAATCTCCTTCACCAAATCCTGCCCCAGATTGTTGATCCATCATTTGGAGAAGTTCTTCCAAAGAATCGGCGGTTAGGTTGTATGCATTTTCGGAGGTTGGATTCAGGTTTGTGTGTTCCATCGATGCTGAAGCNTTCCGAGTGATGTTGGTTTGCTCGGTACGGATTGTGTGGCTCCAAGCATCTTCGCGAACATCCACAGTAAGAGAGAAATTATCCTGAGGAAGCATGATTGGAAGNATGTCCATCGCCAGTGTCAGAGTCGCATTGATTGACATGATTCGGCCCCANTCTCCAGGTTGNTGGGTGATGGTGTGNATCTCACCTTGAGCAAGGTAACCGTCCCAATCTTCGGTNAACGTCTTCTCTTCCCAAATGACTTGGTAAGTNCGAGGTAGTACAGTCAAATTCCACAAACGGGTTGCAGAAGCATCAGAATTGTCGGTAACGGTGACCGAGCCTGTGTAATTCCCACTCTTGTATGGTGTGAATTGGTGAGTTGCTCCCATCGCATCATTGTCATTGGTGGGGTCGCCATCATTGTCACTATCGACCTCCAAGTCAAGATCCCAAATCGTAGTCAGTTCGCCTCCTTCAGGGTCAGTTGAGCTTGATGCGTCAAGTACGACCATGTCGCCTGTTCGAATCGCCTTGGGCATGGAAAGAGAAATTTCTGGGAAGCCGTTGACAATCAACTGGGTAGTGGCCGTATCGTCCCCACCCAAGTCGTTAATCACCGTAACCGAGATTTCATACAACCCTGCTTCTGTAAAAATGTGGCTGGTGTATCCCTGTATCGTTTCAGATCGGACTCCATCTCCGAAATTCCATTCGTAACTTGTAATCAAGGTACTTTCCGGTGTAGTTGAGGCCCGTGCATCGAAGTTTACAGATTCGCCCTCATTGATTGTAGCACGATCTGCTTCGACTCGGGCATTGGGCTCAGGTGGCCCTCCAAGTCCTGTACAGCCAGCCAGCATNGGTAACAGTAGACATGTGGTGAGGACCAATGCCAATGGCCGGTCGAATCGGAGAGAAAACGTTCGTACCAAGGACATAACACAGGGGCCTCGCGTTATCCTTTAGAAGAGTGACGATTGATTGTTCTTTCATCGCTGATTTNCNGACAATTTTTNCGAATGCGGAATCTANGTGAGCGACAAGAGGGTTCAAGCAACGTCGCGAATCCATCGATACTNATGGCGACCGACCCACTCTCNGGATATCGAGTNCTTGGGTTCGATTTGGAGACCACTGGATTCAATCCAAAGTCTCAGCGAATCGTTCAGTATGCTCTGGTCGGTTGCGAAGCAAATGGGAATGCCATACAAATCGATGAATTGGTGAATCCAAGGATGCGGATTCCACCTGAGACAACCAANGTTCACGGTATTCGTGATGAAGATGTTCGGAATGCGCCGGAATTCAAGCAATGTGTTGATGAAATTTCNACAATGATGGAAGGTGCTGTCATTGTTGGNCACAATATCGACCGCTTTGATTGGCCTTTNCTTCAAGCAGAGTTTCTTCGCGCAGGTCAACCTATGCCNCNACCNTTGGTCATCTTAGATACNCTAAAAATNGCCCGGAGATTGAAAATTCCACCTAGTCACAAGCTGGGTNTACTCTGTGAANGATTTGGNATNTCNCTAGAGAANGCGCATACCGCAGGGGCAGATGCNGCGGCAACTTTGCTGTTATTGCACAAAATGATGGAGGCNAATCCGCAATATTTCCGACGTCCAGTAGAGGANATTCCNGATTGGGNAGATGGTATCAAATCAGCTGACAAGTCAGCAGACAGACTGGGNCCTAATATCGAAGATTTNGAGCCGGTTTCTGGGAGCCACGGGTGGTTGAGAATGACTACGAGCGGATTGGTCATTGGNCGGGGAAGGAATCGTGGACGGACTGTGNCCGAGCTCGAAAAAATTGATNCGAANTATCTCAATTGGTTGCAGTCTCCTGCNGGNCCNCTCGATGAAAACGCTGTCACNGCTCTNCNAAACGAGCGGTTNTNATCATGATTTTTTGATCGTAGCCTCNATCGTGTAGGGAATCATACCCAACATGACAAAAATNGAGCCNAACAAGCCAAGNCCATACAAAATNGTGCCCAGCGAAACATTGTCNGNATCAATACTCGGCATCTCTAGAGATGGNGCNCCTNCAGCCAACAGCCAAAGNCCCGAGATTTCNATCATCCANACGACAAANAANGTGANAAACGCTTCAGCNAAGATTTTGNTTNCNAGTTNCAANGATNCTGACCAACNCAGAATNGGGATATCTGGNCCNTCTNGAGCAATTTCACGTTCNCGCAAGGATTGNTTCACAGANNTTGCAATCATCTGAATCAATGCGATGGTTGCCATNCAAATNCCNAGAAACACCATCACCAAATTGGCAANNGCACCATTGGTACCANCNATGCTCGATGAAANGNAATCNCCTNCCCAAACCANTGCTCCCGAAATCACCAACAATGGTAGTCCAATCATAAATGACTGAANGCCCATCAATAGGGCCTTGTGNCCCTTGAGCAAATCCNTTGCTTTGAATCCNGATTCNGTTGTATCCCAATCATCCTCGATACTTACNCTGTGCTCACTGGATTTACCATGGTATTTTTTCTCAAAATATCTCTCCAGTTGTTNACCNTCGACTTGATCNGCTGAACTCATCTCTGGTCTGCGAACTGCAAANCCACCAAAGCCACCNTCCTCCGATTCGGATTGATCTACGATGTCGTCAAACCACTCTGNATCATCTGAATGCCCNGNATTTGNATGNGGCNNAGAATNTCGTTTNGAGGCTGNGGGNCCTCGACGACGCTTNCCAGGTGGGCCGCCTTCCATGGTNGGCAAGAGGGGTGNCGATTCTTGAATGCCACGATTGTTATTCGGTTTTTTCACGGGTCCTNCCCTCTAGNAGNGGGGACCAAGGTAGAACNTCACACCAATCACCAAGTTTCCAAGTTTCTCCATCCAANCGNACNCCNCCGAGGAATACTGGNCCCGTATGACCNGCCTCTACCAGAGCCTTCAGTTGNGACAATGCTTGTCCGGCAAAAACTGCTCCAGCGCGCTGTCCGGTCGATGCAAGTTCGCCTTCCTCATTGATTGGAGCCATCCTTTCAACCAAGCAAATCCCATTTTCAATCTCNACCTTCTCAAANACTGCTACCATGTCTCTGAAAATTCCACTGGGCTTCAACTGACCTTGAGTTTGGGCCCACAACCATGCGGGGCACCAGGCCTTCCATTCACAGAAACCACANGCTTGCTCTTCTGGAATCGCCTCCATTGGTGTACTGGTGAGTTTGCTCGCTTCCCACGCTTCAAAGGCCTCAGGAAGAACACTAGGGCCCTCTGCTTCGAACACNACTGATCCATTGGANTACCAACCTTCAGCACGTACAGGAGGATGGTCGGGATTNTTTTCACACAATATGTCACGATAAAACCGAAGCTGACGACTGACTGTATCGTACAATTCTCCATCTGGAGGTTTTCCAGTTTTCAAATCAGCAACGATCCAACCCACNACATTGCCGTCTTCGTCTAAATCAGAGACGAGAAGGTCAAGACGGCCCATGAGACGNCCACAGGAGGTACGCAAGGTCCCTTCAGCAGCGAGGACCATCTTTTGGATGGNCCGCCAAGTATCAATGGTCACTTCGCTCAACTTCATTTTCTCAATTTGCGCTTTTGCAAAGAGAATGTTCAGTGAGCCAATCAGGAGTTTTCTAGCACGAGGAAATTCTTCTTGTTTCCAGCGAGGATGGCGAGGTGTCTTGAGGAAGTTCTCNTTCTCTTGTTCCCATTGCTTTTCGAGAATTGCATTCGCAGTGGGTGGAAGCCATTCAACTTCGTCGCCATCCCTAGATGACAAATCGATATTGCAGAGGTCCTCAACACTGTTGTGCACCGCNGTACCAATGGCACTCGCCATGCCTGCCTTTCGTGGCAAACGTTGCCNTGAGAGCCAGAATTTACGAGGGCATGAGGAGAAATTGTTCCANGAGGATGGGGACAACTGGTGCCCTCTCTCATCATATGACCACTGTTTCATCGTCATGTGTTCTGCCCCCCTGAAGCCTCGGGCGGTCCAGCCCTATTCGGCCCAAGCATTAACACCACCGATGAGCGGGCCCAGTTCATGGGAGACCTGCCGCGAGTCAAAGTTTCAGATGGAGCCATCACAGAGGGAGCGCTAGTCGTTTCCTGCTTTCCAAGTGTGAGTCACGTGAGCAGTATTGTCGCACACTACTTGATTGAGCGTCTTGAGCTCAAATTTGTTGGAGGAGTGGTCGATTCTCGTTTACCTCCAGTAGCATTGATTCACGAGGGGAAGCCGATGCCTCCGGTTCGAATGTATGCAGGTAAACCCGTATGCAATATGGATCAATGTGATAGCATTGTCGTACTAGTCTCAGAGGCCCCCGTCCCTCAGAA
Source organism: Methanobacteriota archaeon (assembly GCA_002701965.1). GTDB lineage: Archaea > Thermoplasmatota > Poseidoniia > Poseidoniales > Thalassarchaeaceae > MGIIb-P. Next base: position 9,176 of record NZXM01000059.1, read on the forward strand.
GATGATGTTGCCTTTGGCCGAAGCTCTGCTTGAATACAGCCATGAGAAGGGATTCAACGCCGGTGTCTTGGTCGACTCCTTCAGCCACCAACAAGAAAGTGGACATGAGGTCATGGATGCAGATGATTCCAGCGAAACCTTACTCGGAATCGGGGCCACAGATTGGGCACTCGAGCAACTCAAGCAAATGGACATCTCTCTGCTTGAAGCCGGAATGATTGCCGGCATGAGTGGAGTTTTACTTGGTGAGGGGCGACGTCGAAAACTGAACATGATGTGTATCATGGCTGAAGCAGCAGGAGGGATTCCCGATGCTCGTGCTGCAGCTCGCGTCATCGAGAAGTTGAACAAACTCTTACCAGCAATGGAATTGGACACCGAACCTCTTCTTGAAGAAGCTGAACGCATTGAGAGTCAAATCAAGGCAATGATGGAACATCAACTCGGAACCGCTGGGGATGATTACGAAGACGATGGTCCCAATGCGATGCTCTATGGTTGAAGCATGGATTCCCATTCCGCTTCATTGAGTATTTTCACCCCTAAGCGGGTTGCTTTCTCTAACTTCGAACCTGCATTCTCACCAGCAATCAGGTAATCCAATTTTCCTGATACCGAGGAGACTACCTTGCCACCAGCAGCCTTGGTTTGGAGCGCAATTTCCTTTCGTGGTCGAGTTAGGGTACCTGTGATACAGAATGTGTATCCCAACAGAGGTCCGCTGGGCGCCTCCGTTTTGGCAACTTCAGTGATACTCAATATTTGGCTAAAGTCTTGAAGCATCTCCACTCGATCTTGAATACCGGATATCAATGACAAGGCTACAGTCTCGCCAACTCCTTCAATCGAGGTCAGTCGTCCAATATCTGAATCATTCAAGGTCAGCATGGCCTCAATTGTGCAAATCTCTCCCGCAAATGCAGTGGCCAATTCTGGACCAATTCCTGGCAGGCCCAGTGCGGACAAGAATACGTCTAGTGGCATCTCTCGGGTGGAATCCAATTGGTGAATGACATTGCTTGCAGACTTCTCTGCCATACGTTCCAGTCCAATCAGTTGTTCCTTCTGTAAACGATACAAATCAGGGATGTTGGTGATTAGATCTGCATCACATAATTGCTCGACTAATTTCTCACCGATTCCATCCATCTCAAGAGCTCGGCACCAATAAAGAATAGAGCGGGAAAGGCGGGAAGGACAAGACAAATTGGTGCAGCGTAAAAAGGCCCCATCGAGTAGTAATTCGGTTTCACACTCGGGACAACACTTCGGAATCTGTGGAGGGGATTTCGGGGGTAATATTCCAGAAAAAGCAGTTCCATCTGCATGGAACCGATCTTTCAAGTCACTGTCTTCGGCTCGCCCCAATGATTCAATGATTTTTGGAATCACATCGCCTCGACGAACGATTCGAACTTTATCTCCAATCGATATACCAAGCCGTTCAACTTCTCCGACATTGTGTAAGGTTGTGTTCTCCACAGTGACTCCACTGACCACCACCGGAGCAACACGGGCAACCGGTGTAACGGCTCCCGTTCGACCCGTTTGCCAATCGATGTCAAGCAAGACTGTGGTCGCTTCCTCGGGTGGGAATTTCCAAGCAAGGGCCCAACGAGGATGGTGGGCTGTTTGGCCGAGAAGTGCTCTCTTGGCCAAATTGTCAAGTTTGAACACCACACCATCAATTTCCCAACTAGCACCTGCACGGTTCTGTGTCCAATGGACGGTTTGTGCGAGGAGTGCTTGTGTGGTATCCTCATCTTCTTCACCGGTGACAACCACTTCTTGTGCAGGGGTGATGCCTACGGACCGTAGCCATACAATGGACTCGCTGTCGTTTTCAAAATCAAGCGCATCCGGGCTATCTGGATGTTTCTCAGAGTTCGGAACGAACAGGACATCGTAAGCGTAGAACATTAGGTCTGAGGCATCCCCTTTACCGGCTTCGATGTTCTTCTGTCGCAGGCTACCTGCTGCAAGATTGCGAGGGTTTGGAGCAATCTCTGCATATTTGTCGCGGAACACCTCGAGATGCATTACCACCTCGCCACGAATGTGGCAATCACCCTCCCAAGACAATCGGTCAGGGATGTTTGGAATCCGCAAGGCATTGGATGTGACATCCTCTCCACGCTCACCGCTCCCACGTGTGGCTGCTCGAACCAGTCTACCTCTACGGTACTCAAGGCTGAGGGCGCTTCCATCCAATTTGGGTTGTGCAATGAAACGGCGGCCATGGGCAGTGGTTTCTGCAACAAAGTGTGCGACCTCATCATTTTCAGTTGCCTTGTCCAAACTGCGCATTGGAAATCGGTGTTCCACCTTGACGGAGCCTGGTGGTATTGGGGCGCCGACTCGGCGGAGTTGTGGATGATTCGGATCCAATGATTTCAGTTGATCCCACAGGGTATCAAACTCCGCATCACTAATTTCGGGTGTGGCTTCATTGTAGTAGAGATGAGAATGGTGAGCGATTTGCTCCGCTAGAGCTTCGATCCGCGCCGTCGTGGCATCGTCGGGTCCAAATTCTATCCAGCCCACGTCCCCATAGGGGACGTGGATATTATTGAATCCTGCGTAATCTAACGTTTCTTAGATTTCTTACGAATTTCTCTATGTCGCAATTCTTCGAGATCTTCTTCAGTGTAACCAACCTTGATTAGTTTTGATTTCACAAACCATTTCCCTGTATGTTGTTCTTGGTATTCTGTGATGGTATTCTGACCATCTGTATCGTCATCTTTTCCAACCATCTCATATCCTCGTCGGATTTTTGATTGGTTTGAGACAGTATCGGGGGCAAAAAAAGTAGGTTCTGAACTATGTTCCAATTTTGCTTTATCTGTAGGACTGGACTTAAAACCGTCATATATGAATGCGACAATGAAGAAGGGAATCCAAAATGGAGAATTGGGTGCGGTTACTTGATGTTTAGAAACAAAGAAGGAAACGAAAATTAACAAGAAGCAACAGACAAGGTATAGTAGACCTTCGAGCAAAATTATTCCTCTTCATTCAGTAAATTGGTCAGGGTGTCCCATTCGCCGACCATGATGGCATCTATTCTGAGGGCTGCAGCTGCGAGATCTTCGTCTGAGCCGCCCAGCGGTAAGGGTGCCAACCTCCACCATCCTTTGCGCTGTAGCGTGATGCTTGAACCGCCTGAATATCCAGTCCACCACAAGCGGTTCCAATCCACTGAGAAACCATCCACCCAGAGTGCGTCTTTGGTAATCGCGTATCGCTTTGGTAGAACCAACCAGCAACCATGAATGCCGAGCAATACATCGAAAATGAGAACCCAATGAGTGGCCGTCCCACTTCTTTCGGCAAGAAACCAAGGGGCTACAATCATGACGACAATGGCCCCCAACATTGTGACGTTTCGAACCAACTCTTGACCCATCTGACTCTTCCAAGCCATACCACCAGTTGGGAATTGTCCGAGGTTGGGGATGTCCAAGTGGGCACGTCTCAATTTCCATCCATCAAATAGCACGATACAGGCGGTCAGCCCAATGACAATCATGGCGATTTGAGATTGCATATGGACACCTACTCTTCTCTTCTCATTTCTGCATTATATCGCAAGTAAGCGAAGGTCGAGAATAAGATCAAAAGCGCCAATGAAAGAACCACTGCGGGGCTACAAAGTGTTGCGAGTAACGAGCGTTCATCAGATTGAGAGAAGGCGCCAACGCCAGGGTCCAAGGGGTCTAAATCTGCTGAATCAGGTACGCCATCTCCGTCATCATCTTCGTCGGCAACCAAGTCGGTTTCACAATTAATGGTGACTGAATTGGGGAGCCCATCATCATCGGTATCGTGATGTGCACAGGAATCGAAGGGGAACAAATCGACATCATCTCGGAAGTTGTCATTGTCATCATCCACATCGAACACATCGGGCCCACAGAATCGGTTGTTCAGCGCATCCCACCAAGCATTGGGACCTGTGGATGGGCAACTGTCAATGTAGTCGTTGTCGGCATCTGCCGCGTTGACTGTGATTGCCACTGTGGCTGTTCCTTCAGCCCCGTGAACATCAATCGCAGTTGCCCTCAGATACCACTCTCCTTGCTCTGTATCAGATGTGGACCCCGAAGAAGTGTCGCCAACAAGGAGGGTGTAGTCTCCACTCTCAAAGACCCAAAACCATTCGACGATTTCGTCACCATTCGGATCTGTTGCTATGGCGGAGTAATTCATGAGTTGGCCCGCGTTGATTTCCATCGCCTGAGGTGTTTCAATTGTCACAACTGGTGGAGCATTGACTGTCAATTCGATACTTAGAAGTCGTTGTCCTGCGGTATCAAGTTGTAGTTGGCCAGTCAAAGGTAGGTATCCGGAAGCTGTTGCTGACCACTGAGCAGTCCATGCATCCGTCATTCCCGAATCTGTGTGTGCTTCGTGAATGAGGATAAGTTGACCCGGATCAAGCCACTCAAATTGTTGCTCACCGAGCGTGAAATCGAATTCAGGGATGATCATTGACAATGTCGTTCCTTGTGGAGCGCTCACCAACCAAGTGTGTGCAACATACAATGTTGCGTCGCCAATAATCTCGACTTCGATATTGTCGTGGTCAATGACATTGGCCGACCATGGTTTGTCTAAACCATCCATGTAGATGGTGCCATCCAATTCTCCACCTTCGACACTAAATGGAATGTTTACTGAAGAAATCGAATATGGGGCATGTAAATGGGAATTCAATACAGACACTCCAGTGCCTGTCGCTTCGTCGACATCCCCGGTCATTCGCAATGCTGTTTCGTAATCATCAATATCACAGTCGTCAATGATGGTCCCTCCTGAAGGGGTGCCGTGGATTGTGATCCCATCTCCAGTACCAAAGCCAGTCAAGTCAACACGAGTCAAACGCAACTCACTCTCTTGAATGTAAACACCGGGTGCACCACTGATGGTGGAGTCCGACATTTGAAACTCCTCGGCACCTTCGATGCGCAATGCGGATTCGCCAATACCCGTGGAAAGTGTCATGTCGGTAACCGAAAGATCACTGTCGACCATTTGCAGGAACAATACTGTACCATCACCGTCGAAGTTGGTGCTCGTCCATCCAGAAAGTGTTCCCACACTTTGCTGAATCCAAGCACCATTCGAGCTCCCTGCACCGAGATGGATGTCCTCAACCCATAGACTTGCATCAGTGGCCCATAGTGCATACATATCACAGCCTTCGATGGTGGTTCCATGCATATTTAGGGTTCCAGTGGCCCGAATACAGATGTCTGTTTGCGAGATGGTTCCATCGATGATTTCCAAAATACCGTTATTCGATACTGTCAGTGGGGCATCGGTAACGGCCACAGAGGAAAGAGATGCTGTGCCAGAGTCTACTACTGTAATCGGACCTCCTGAATACAGAGTAGAGGCCATCTGCAAATGACCTCCTGAGGCCACAGTAATTCCAGCAGAATTGTAACCGCCAATCCATGCATCACCTGCAAGAGTGGTGCCTGCGATTTCAATGCCGATTTCTGGTGCAAGTGAGAGTTCAGTATCAGCCATGATTTCCAATGTATTTCCTGCGCTCACCACCAAATCATGGCCAAGGTGCCAAGGGGAAAAGACTGATTCTAAACGTATTGAATTCGTAGTCACTTCTTCCTTAATCGTTGAAATCATCACTTCCATTTCGGCATTGTTAGTTGGGATCCAAGACTTATATCTATTCAGTTCCCCATATTGGATAATCACAGTTCGTTGTGAATCAGTGATTGTTTCTTCCTCATCATCGACTGTTTTCCAAGTGAACCACGTTTCAGCTCTACCATTCTGGTCCGTGCTCTGTATCCAACCATCCACTGCAACGTCGGCATCATCAGCAGGTTCGCCGGCGTCTAACACAGTGACCGATAGGTAGCTCCTCTGTGTGAGGGAAGCGTCTTCTTCCACCGTAACAGTACCAGATGCTTGCCCTCCTGCTAGAACCAGCTCACAATCTTGGTTGAGGTGTAATGCGCCGGAGATGGATGTATTC
>NZXM01000060.1 GCA_002701965.1 Methanobacteriota archaeon
TAATTCAGTATGGGCCCAGTAATCCATTGGCAAAGGGCCGGGTTCTGGGTCGGGGTCTGGGTCAGGGTCAGGATCTGGCTCTGGTTCTGTGTTATTTGTTCCATTATCTGGCCACACTACGGTGAAAGTGTGTTGCAGAGTTGAATTCGGACAGTCATGAAAACTTCCATCCATTCCACAATTGAGAATTGTGGCCTGGAAATTCAGTGTGACATTCGTTCCATTTGGAATGGATTCGTTGAGAATGAGTTGCCACGAGTGGTTGTATGAAGTATCTGGGAAAATCATGTAATACCATTCATTGAATCCTGAAAATCCACTTACAAGTGGATGATCTGCTGTGGCATTGACACCAGGATAATGAATATCCTTATCACAAATATTGACTAAATCTAATGTGACAAATATTGTTTGATTCACTGTTAAATTATCCAGAATCAAACAATGCCCATCCGGGTCGTCCTCGGGCACAAGGATGACGGGTAGGGGTTCAAGGAAAATTGCCACGCCATGTGCGGGCAAGGTGAATCGGTTCTGTTGATCCATGTAGATTTCATTGAGAGAATCATTTGCAAACCAATCCAAATCCAAGTCAAATGTTGCTGGAGTAATCCCTCGGTTCATGGCAATGACCGCTTGATTTGTTTCAGTTGTCATCGACCATGCAATGGTGTCCGTGGCATTGAACAAGGAAGCATAGGTTCCTTGACGGAGTGCTTCTGATTGTTGTCGAAGTAATCCAATCGCACTGATGTTTTCTCGCAAAGAAATTTCCCTGCTGTTCAATTCTGTAGCATTACGGAACATATGACGATTGTCGGGGTCCGCCCCTCCATATTCTCCATACTCATCACCTTGGTAAATGGCTGCAGCTCCAGGTGTGGACAATAGCCAAGTGTAGGCGTGCAAGGCGGCAGTGTAGGGGTAGTCGGTCCCGGGTTGGCCGGGCAAACCATCCTCTACCCATTGATTCCATTCATCGGCTGTACCAGGGTCGGCTCGACTGGCAAATCGTGGAACATCGTGGCTACCCACAAAGGGCACCATGGTGGCATCGGCAACATACTGATCTTGACTTCTGGCCGTCCAGTAATCCAAGTGCTGGTAATCCATACTCTCTGTTGTGAAAACATTGTCCACCACAGCATGATAGAGTACAAAGTCAGCTTGCCCATCCAACCCATTTGGACCAATGTAACGGTTGATGGTCCCGTATTCATTGGCATTGTTTTCCACAGAATGACCTGCCCAGCCCATCGCTGTTTCACCTTTCAAGAAATAATCCGTCCCAGCGGTTTCAAATCTCTCATTGATACGAACTGCCAGATTGGTGATGGCCAAATCATCGACATGCTTCACAGCATCCAATCGACCACCATCAAGATCAAAGGTTTCCATCCACCACATGACGTCCTCAATGAATTGCTCACTGGCATTGCGAACTTTCCAATTGACATCAGGCATGTATGGAGTGAACATACAGTCAAGTCGATGCTCAGTCCAATCACAATTGGCTTCACCACATAGGCAACCTTCGTTGAACCAATCTGGATGCTCGGTGAAGTACGGATGGTCTTCGTGAACGTGGTTGATGACAAAGTCGCCCATCACGCGAATGCCTGCATCATGAGCAGCGTCAATGAGTGTGTGTAGCTCATCAGCAGTTCCCAACCTTGCATCGACTTCGCGGGATTCTGTGGGCCAATAACCGTGGTACGCCGAGACTGCGTGTTGCCCATCACTGGCCAAACCTGTACCATTGGCGGCTGCATTAAACGGTGTCAACCAAAGCGCATTAACACCCAAGTCGGTGAAGTAACCGGAGTGAATCATCTGGGTGACACCCGAAAAATCTCCACCAAGCCAATCCGCACCCTGTACAGCGTTGGTAGAATCCCCATCATTACTCGTGTCTCCGTTGACAAAGCGATCTGTCATAATCATGTAAATGAGCGCGTCTTCCCAAACAAAGTCTGCCATCGCTCCATTCCAAAATGGTAGCAGCAAATCCTCTGCAACATTGCCATCCACATCTTCACCAGTGATATGAAGCGTATTCTTTCCTTCAGGTAGAGTACTCAAATCAAGTGACCAAGACCAATTTGATTCATCCCAAAGTCCTGTTGCAAGGGCCAAAGGAGTCGAGGCGGGAGCACCCCCTCCTGAACCAGCGTGCCAAAGCACGGTGAGCAAATCATTCACAATGGTGTGAGTGAACATCGGCTGNCTTGNATCNGGGACNCGANCAATACTATTCTCAAAATCATCACANTATCCACGATAGGGNTCTGCNGGATCAAAAATCCANGCNGAATCNACAATCANTTTGTAACAGTACATACCGGGNTCNANGTCCAATGANACNGACCANNNACCTNCNGATNCNGTNAGATTGGAAATATGCTCCCAGTCATCCCACTCGCCCGAAACTTGGACGTNAGTCGCGTTNCCANACCATGTGAATTCNGTCATTGAAGAACGCTGCCTGACGGGTTCATCATCGGCAGTGACAAAGGCAGGAATGGTAGATGCAATCAGCAAAATTACCAACAGGACCGCCTTGCGCATGGTGCTCACTCCTTTGGGAAGAGGTTGTTTGCCGTATCAACAATTTCGTCGATGTGTTTACACAAGAATCCCTTGACAAAATCGTTTGCAGGTTGATTGTAAACATCNAATGGTGCACCATGCTGCTGNAATTCACCTTGGTCTAGAATCACAATGCGATCTGCCAATGTCATCGCTTCAATCTGATCGTGAGTTACGTAAACGGTAGTGGTACCNAGCGTATCATGAATTCGTCGAATCTCCTCGCGCATTTGGTGTCGCAGTTCAGCATCTAAGTTGGACAGTGGTTCATCCATGAGTAGAACCTTTGGGCGACGAATCAAAGCCCGACCCAAGGCGACACGCTGGCGTTGACCACCCGAGAGTTGCTTGGGTTTCTTGTTGAGTTGATCCTCTAATTCCATCAGTTTTGCAGTCTCTTGAACGCGTTTGATGATTTCTTCGTCAGATAACCGCACATCTCCCTTTGCCATTCTCAAACCAAAAGAGAGATTTTCTGCAATGGTCATGTGTGGATACAATGCATACGATTGGAAGACCATGCCAAGTCCTCTAGCCCCGGGTGGGAGATCATTCACTTTGGCATCGCCGATATAGATACTACCCGAACTGACATCCTCTAAACCCGCCAACATCCGAAGGGTGGTGGACTTGCCACACCCACTCGGGCCCAACAATACCAAGAACTCGCCATCCTTGATTGCGAGCGTCAATCCGCGTACGGCGGAGAAACCATTCTCGTATCTCTTTGTCACATTTTCAAATCTAACTTCAACCATTCAATCACCCTTTGACGCTACCAGCNCTTAACCCTTGAATCAAAAATTTCTGGAACACAATAAACAAAATCACCACTNGNAGACTGACCAATAGTGANGCAGCNGCAAAGTCACCCCAAGCCGCACCTGTAGAAGAAATCAAACTCGCCAATCCAACAGGTAGTGTGTACATGTCGTTGGAGGTGTTGAATGTCAAGGCCAAAAGATACTCATTCCAAGCTGCAAGGAANCTGAACAAAGCCGTGACGGCCACGGCCGGTAAGGAAAGAGGTAGGATGACCTTCCAGAAAACTTGGAATTGATTACAACCATCCAGNAATGCGGCTTCCTCAAGTTCGCGCGGGACTGTATCNAAGAATCCCTTCAACATCCAAACACACAATGGCAATGCNGTNACTGAATAGGCGAGNATCAATCCAAGNCTGGTATTGAGCAANCCNAGAGATTTCATGACCATNAAATANGGGACAAGGATGATGATTCCNGGGAACATTTGGACTAGAAGGAAGGCAAACATNGANGCTTGACGNCCACCGAATTTGAATCGACTAAATGCGTAAGCAGCAGGTACNGCCANTAACAACCCCATCAGGGTGGTNCCTAAACTCACAACCAAGGAGTTACGCATCCAAATCCAGAACGAGGANTCACGANCNAGCATTTTCGAGAAATGCTCNCCTGTCCAATCAGAGACNCCCAAGTCACCNCCGAGGATATTTCCAGGAGACATGGCCACATCAAGAATCCAAAATACTGGAATTAGAACAAANGTCACTGCATGNAAGAGAACAATATGTGANCCAATAATTNCCAATTTTGGNCCCATGATTTTGTTNCGAGNCAANCCCANTTCAGCGGATNCNGAGTTGATNGTNCCTTTNGACCANGCAGAAACAACCGGTGAAGAAAGCCACNACAATGACANGACNGCGGGNCCAACNANCCATACNGTTGACCANANATCAACCCACATTTGTCTGCTNNCNGNAAAATGCAAAATNCCGATGATNAGNACCAAACCAGACTTGGCCAAGGCTGCATCCCGTTTCCACGACTCTTCGCCATCTGGCAATACCANCCATAGAACNGCCAAAGCGAAAGCACCGAGTAAGGAGAGTTGTAAAGCNAAGAAATCTCCACGNATNAATTCAATNCTCGACAACACCAAATTGATGACAAATGCAACTGCCAACCAAAGACGCAATGTCGTGATTTCTTGGGGCGTATACCATTCCTGNGANAGNGACTTCATGCTACCGCCTCCGTCGCATTGGTTCGTTTCATGTATACCCAAGAGAAGGCGACTAGCATCAAGAAGATNACAACCGACCATGCTGCAGCCACACCATATGCACCATCTCGGAAGGCAACATCGTAGACGTAAGTGATCAGAATATCGGTTTCACCAGGTTCACCAAAGCGAAGGTTTGGACCTCCATCAGTCATCAAATAAATGACATTGAACATGTTGAATGTCCAGATGAATCCAAGTAAACTGAGTGGGATGAGCGCGCTCTTTAGATTGGGTAGAGTCAGATGCTTGAACTGATTCCACGAACTAACNCCATCGACNTCAGCGGCTTCATACATNTCCTGNGGAAGNGCCTGAATNGCNCCACTNANTGACATCATCATGAATGGNACACCCAACCAGATGTTGACGAGAATCACCAAAGTTTTCGCACCATTTGGATCTGCAAGCATNTCAAAATTAGTNCCTAAAATCGAGTCGACCAAACCTTCTGGNTGTAGCATACCCTTCCAAACAAGCACAGAGATGTATGACGGAATGGCCCAAGGCAAGAGGAGGGCAGTTCTGTAAGCAGTTCGCCCTTTAACGTGAGGATTGTTGAGAACCAAAGCCAGAGCCAATCCNATACCGATGTGAGCCGCGACGTTGGTAATTGTCCAAATCAAGGTGAACAAAGTCACACGGAAGAAGCCNGCAGAAGTGAGNACNGTGACAAANTTTTCCAGNCCNATCCAAGNTTCATCACCCAACTGAGTTTGATTGGCATCNGTAAANGACAACCAAATCCCATAGAGGACAGGATAGAATGTCAATACTGCGAGAGCGATGANTGCAGGGGCGATGTAAGCGTGTGCAAGTTTACCGCGATTGCGACCTTCTTTAGCATCCTTCCATCTCAAAAATGCCAGTAAGGCAATCAAAGAGCATACTATTGAACCGATTGCAAATAAAATCGGACTGGTGTCTGGAGCAGGGGGGATTTGATCTGCAACTGANGTTGATGCACTCACCGAATAATGTAGCGTTNGATCGAATCCGTCCCCTATATCGACATACACCTCGATGAAATGAATCTGATCTGGAACCATCCCTCCCAAATCACAAGTCCAGTTGCTTGCACTTACCGGTATCACGGGAGAATGGCCTTGCCGAAGCAAGTCAATTCCATTTGAATGACAATCATCGTAACCTAGACTCTCTGTACCAAATTCACCAACCAATAATGTCGAATGTGAAATATTGTCGACAAAAATTTCGTATGAAATTGCAGATGAATTCACGGGTACTGTCAGGCTAATTGTTCGATATCCAGGAGATAACGGAAAAGGTTCAGAAGTAGATTGTTCAGAAATCAAAGACAACATTTCTGCATTTGCACCTGAAAGAGCATCCTGAGCGTTTGCGTCTCCAACATGGACCTGCTCGATGGCTGTACCGAGGGGGCCGTAGACATTTGACATCGCCCGAGTGGTTGGAGCAGGAGTTGCCAATTCAGCTTGTGCTAAAAATCCGGAAAGCACTGAATCGGATTGNACTTCAGGATCCATTGCAGTTTGNACTGATGTTGGCATGGTCATCGTTTCGAGCGCNAATGTCTTCTGAACNTCTGGNGANGATAGATGGAGAANCAAAGATGTTGCAGCAACCTTTTGTTGACTTTCCTTTGAAATTGACCAGCCCTTGTACAAAACAAGTGGCGAAGCACGTAGTCCCGTTTCCTCAANAATCGGGAGTAGGGTCTGGCCNACATCCAATCGNCCNGCTTCATANGTNGCCCAATTCCANGGNCCGTCNACNATCATTGCAGCTTGAGAGGTAATGAATTGAGATTTCATCGTCTCCCCAACAGTNCCTGTTCGAACGATTTCNTACTCTTGCTCTAAGGANAGATACCAATCNAAGGCTTCAGCACTTCCGTTTGAATCAAGCGTNGGATTTCCTTCAGAATCAAANAGNCTCCCTCCGAATCCATTCTGGAAGGGGAACCACCAGTAGGCGGCCTTGACCGGAATCGCGAGGCCATAGACATCNCCTTGTGTGAGATTTTCAGCGGCTGAAATCAAATCNTGGGTTGTCCAGTTCTCATCGGGGTAATCCAAACCTTCGGCGTCAAACAAAGCTCGATTGNACAGTANAGATAAGCAATCTTGGCTAGCAGGGAGNCCATACAACGCATCACCATATCNCATTGAATGTAATGCTTGATCATCAAAGGTTGAACGCTGANTGGGAGTCAAGTGAGGACGAAGGTCTTCCAATAAAGGGAAACCATTGACTCGAATTTCCCCTATTTTACCGAGCTGATCACTCGAAAGACGAACGATGTCCGGTGCCTGACCTGCTTGCGCTGCAATTTCNTACTGGCGATCAATATCTGCAAATGGGATACCCGTGACTTCGACCAGTATGTGTGGATGGGTTTGTTCAAAAATCTGGACNGCATCCAAGAACGTAGCCTCTTCTTGACTTTCNGCTGCAAAGGAATGCCATACGGTCAAACTGATTTCTTCCTCGCCCCCTTCACCCGCAATTGAAACCGGNAANAGCAGGAGAAATGNGAGAAGGATCGGGACAACGGCCCTTTGCATTGACTCGTGACGTGGCGACCACGTCTTTGACTCATTCCCCGCCGTACGGCGGGGAATGNTTCGCCTTCGAACANATATGGCCAAAGCGAACGACAGTCCTTTTCTGTGACATGNGGNACACCTGCGGCAGCAAAACCATCGATTGCAATTTGTTTCTGCCCATTGAATCCAATGAAAGAAGAGCCTGGAATTTGCATACTCAAATCTGTGTGGTTGTCACCCACACTGACAACTTCTGATGGATCAAAACCATGGATGCGGACCAGCTTTTGCACCATCGCATCCTTGTGGTGTGCAGGAACCCGTACNTCTCCATCGTCGAGTAGAAAACCATCANCATCGTACTGGAATCCATTTGAAACCCAATCGTCAGCATCCANNAGNTTCGCAATGGAACCAATGAGTAAATCAACGCCTGCGCTGACAATCGCCACATAAATNCCNCGTGCNTTGAGGGCCTCGACNAATTCNCGNGCACCTGGCATCAACTTGACACCCTGATAGCACCGCATTAACTCATCACGGTGGATTTTGGGTTTCACTGATTTCCAAAGTCGAATATCATCNGCCATAAACTCAGCATCACTGACTTCACCTCGAAGAAAACGATCAAGCATTTCACCGCTATTGGTNCCAAAATACTCGTGAATAATTCTCCATGATGAAATGGTTTCTACCAATACGCCATCACAATCGAAACATACCGCTTTGAAGGCCATAGAATCACCGCTGATACCGACGAAGGGGTATCTGGTCAAGAAGGAATGGGAGCAAAGGACCCCACTCCGCCGAAGCGGAGTGGGGGCTCAGAGGGGGCACCCGAAGGCGCCCCACCCTGCCACCTTCGGGTGGCCCCTGTGGTTATCTCTCAATCAACTCAGTACTGNGGGCTGATGCTTGTCTGACTTGCAGAGTAAGTCATCAGAATCACAGCAGTACCACCAGANGGTGCGTACTGTAGTGTGATTAGAGTNTTGTTTGGCAACTCTTCACCNGTNGNCTGGTCAATCATTCGGACCTGAATTCGGTCGTTTGCACCGAATCCTGCCGAACAATCAACAGCACAGTTGATNGAATCCTTGTAAGTGACCAACTTGTCACTGTTACTCGGGATAAATCCGTAGACACCGTCTGGGTTGGCAAGACTGGTTCGGTANGATTGTGCCTCACCTGAACTGTCAATCCACTCAACGACGACAAATACCGCCTGNGCAGCAAGCTCGTTGTCGTGNCTTCGGACGTTGATTGCCCAATACCACATGTCGCTGTCACCTGNNAACGACTCTGCTGACGCATCGAAGGTCAGACGAGGCGTTGCCTTACCAGTGGAGTCTGTGGCCAGGCTGTTTGCCCAGACATAGATCACACCGGACAAGACCACTGTGATTGCAACAAGTAGAATCGTTGCAATCACTGGGCTGACGGCCTGCTCATCACCAGAGAGGGACTCTGTGAGTTCCTCTTCATCCTCTTCATTGCGTGAGCGCATGAGGAGGGCACCGACGAAGGCACCAACCAAACTCACTGCAATCAGACCTGGTGCGAAGCTCGCAACCGAAGTTGCTGGGCGTAGGCGTACCATCTCTGGTAGTCCATCTGCTGTGTCATCTGTTGTGATGTTGTTGTTATCCCAGTTCAACTCTTCAAGCGCTGGTCGGCGGATCGAGTTNTCGATGTAATCATCTGTGTGCGGGTTGATTGTGCGAACTTCGAGGAACGCACGTACGTACTCAGTTGGGTTGTTGAGGGTCACGTATCCACGGATGGTTACGGTCTCACCAACGTCTGGTACTTCACCAGCATCCCAAGACAGGGTGACCTGGTCTTGGATCAGAGTTGGGTTGTCATCCGCNTAGAAGCGNACTTGCACATCGTGTCCGTAGTTGTACAGAGCTGGGTCGTCACCAGTGTTGGTGATGTCGATGTCTACTGGTACACGTGTACCTGGTAGAACAGCCTCAATGTTGAGCCAGTTGAATCCACCTTCTTCATCGAAGTGGTAGTCTGGACGNGCCTCAGNTGTGTTCATTACACGGATGTAGACAGTCACACGGTCACTTCGCTGTTCGTAGACACCAGATGGGCTCTGNTCATANTCGATGTAACTNGGTGCTTCTGCTGTATCGTTCATCCATAGGTAGACCGTACAGTAGACACCACTTGCAGGCTGCATCTGGTGGACACCACCATCTGCTTCGCCGTTGTTGTCAGCGTCTTGCAAGAAGTCAATCTCCGATGTTGGTGCATCTGTTGCTGCGTCATCNATCAAGTCGATTGCAAATGTNTCGGCATCATTGTCAATGCTAATCGAGAAGTAGTTCTCGTATGCGCACAATGAGGTTTCTTCGACAGACCATGACAACTCTTCCAATGTGTGGTCGTTGTCAGACATTAGGCGACTTAGATCCCAAGTCAAGTTGTCCTCGTTCTCGTCGTCTTCCACAACATCCCAGAACCAATCCAACTGTAGCGAACCATTTGCGGTCTCAACGAAGACGTTCTCTGCTGCGTTGAAGTCCTTGATGATNGGCTGGTCGTTGACCGGGTTCACGATGAAGTTCACAGTAACTGNGGTTGCTGCATCGTTTGTGGTTGCACCGTCTGATAGATCCAAGACGATGTCACAGTTTCCACCAGCTTCGTTCGAAGTGTTCTCCGCGATGGTCAACACGTTGGATGCAATCTCACTTGCGAATGGNACACAGGTACCCTCNTCTTCAGTCCAGGTGTAGATCTGAGGCACTGCCTCATTGTTCCAATCACTCTGGGTCTGCTCGTTTGCCATATCGACAACATACGAGCGAGATGCATTCGATGTGTCACCAAGGTCCTTGGTGATGAGACCGTTGAAGTTCTCATCGTGGACGTTTAGGTTACCATCACCGTCATCGTAGAAGACTGGCATGCAGTCAAATCGGTTGGTGTTACAGATGACTGGTGCGTCGTTGACGTTCCAGATACCAACTTCCATTGTCTGTGTTGCACTGAGACCGTGNCTGTCTGTGACAGTCAGTTGTAGGCGGTGACCGCCGAACTGGTTCTCAAGTGTNTCAATCTCCAACGATTGTCCNGCCAATGTGTAATCATACGGAGTTGGNTAACTGTGCGTGTTCGTTGGTGCATCAGTTACNGTCCATACNAGCGACTCTGACGTATCCTGCAGATCGACACCCTTGTCCGTTAGGGNAATGGTGTGTTGACCCGAATCTTCGTCATACTCGACATCGACCAAGTTCTCAATGACNGGCTTTGCTCGCAGGATATCGATTGAGATATCCTGGTTTGTTGTCATGATCACTGGTGCATTGGAGTCATCCCAATCCCAGTAGTCACCTTCCGCGTTGCGGACCTTGACCATAATCTGGTAGATGTGAGGTGCACCTGGTGTTGTGCTGGAACCTGTGTAGGTTCTGAACAATAGCAGGTGGTCATCCAATGTTACTGGAGCATCTCCNGATGCAGGTAGGTCGCCTCCAACGAGGTTGAAGGTTCCGAACTGACCGAAGGTCTGACCNGATGTTGTTGTACCGTTGAATGGCTGTTCTGGGAACACACCAGCAACTTGTCCATCCTGACCGAATGGTGAATCCCACTGNACCANNGCNANCCAGCGNACNTCNNNNGTTGGGNTNCCTAGGCAGGACCATGGAACACGGAACTCACTCACAGGAGTTGTGGTGGTCGGGTTCCCGACGAAGATGCTCGAATCAATCTGTGGACAGCTGGATGTTACATCCACCCAGTTACCGGTTGGCATAACCTTGCGTAGACCCCAGTTGTTGAGATCCTCCATCCACAACATGTAGTCTGCCTGGATTGGCAGAGTNTGCTGTGAGTGCCACATGTCACCAGTGGACGAACCACCAGCGGNTGTNTCAAGGTAGAACAGACCATCTGTGCTTACGAAAGTAGGTCCAACCAATGCGACGAACATGTAGTTNGAGTCCCAAGTGATTCGCATGTGCGCCTGTGTGGTTGCGTTAACTGCAACTGCACCGGGCATCATGTCATCGGCTTCGTTTGCGAAGTTAGATCCGAGCCAGTCCCAAAGTACACCGTCAACNGTGATGGTTCGACCNGCACTGCTGCGCCATGATGGGCTGACGTAGGCTGCTTGTCCACCGGGGACNTTGACCNNTTCGCCTGTGGCGAGGTTGGTTGCCTGNGCNAGGCTNCGGATGTATAGACCAACATCACTGCTTGGGTTTGCACCCATGTGAGTGATGGTCAAGTCCAGCAAGTTACCNTCNTGGACNATNGCATCNGAATCAACAGTTAGCCTGGATGGCAGAGTCAAACCGGTGATCAAAGCACCGTTGTTGAGTACGCCGTTTCCAATGCTGGTAACAGTTGAGAATGCACCTGCATCAATCTGTGTGGTGACACCACCACAACCACCGTTGGTTGCGATGTATGTNGGGTCAACACTGTAGCAAGATGCGGTCTGCTCCCATGGAGCNGGTACATCACCAAATGTTGGGTGTGCAAAGATACCGGACATGTTCTCCAAGGTACCNGATGCACCNTTGACTGTCTTCAGTACAGTGCTACCCTGAGCAACNCCACCGTTCCAGCGGAACTCTGAGTGTCCGTCAGCAAGTACACCAATGGCTGCGTTGACAGATAGACCTGTCAANTCAAGCACATCGTTGCCACCTTGGCTGACAACATCTAGNGCNACACCGTAGCTGCTGTTNGCTGCAAGTACTGCACCGTTGGTCGATAGGTCAACGTTGGTCACTTCGACTGCAGTGTCGTCACCGATGATGGTGGTCGAGGANGCCATGTGTAGCTCACCGCCGTCCATTGCAAGNCCAAGACCNTATCCGGAGACAACAACACCGTTCAGTGTAATGTCATCGCCGCCACCCATGATGTCGATACCAGTCGTCTGCAGGTTGTTACCCGTACAGGNTGCAACATTGACTGAACCTGTTACGGTCGTCTGTGCTGCTGTACTGTAGTAGGTGAAGTTACCCGCATTCGTGAACTGATGGATAAACGATGATCCAAGGTTCATTGGTGTACTGTCCCAACTCTCAGCCTGACCTGAGTCAGATGTGGTTGAGTGAGGTGTGTTCGTGCTGTAGTATGCACGNGATGTCCAGCGTACAGAGTCACCAACACAGGCACCAGTGATGTGTGCTGGGCTGAAAGTGCTCTGTTGCATGTCGACGTTGAAGATTCGACCTGCNCCGCCACCAAGACCAGAGTAAACCGAGTTGTTGTCGGTTACTGTGCATCCGTCGGTGTTNACCGCGTTCATAACAGTCGATACAACGTTGTTTGACATGAAGATCTCATCCAAACCACAGTTTTCGACATAGATACCCACTGCACTGGTCGGTAGGCGACCGGTNGTGAATCCGATGGTGTTGCCTTCAATGTGGACATCGTTACCACTGCGGATACCACTGACTGCAATTCCACCGTCAGCATCTGTGCAGGAGTTACCTGAGATGTCACCATGTCCGTTGAGGACGTAGACACAGGCGTTTGCNGCACTTCCAATACCAGTGATGTCGTTGTTACTGATACTCCACTCACGTGCACCACGTAGGTAAATCGGGTTCTCAGCAACCAAGGTGTTACCATCAATCTCTACACTGTAGGATGTTGCATCCTGGCTGTACACGTTGTACTCGGGTACAGCACCAGTGAACACGTTNCCGTTGAACTTGGCATCGTGTACATTCGCGTTCAGGTAGTACCACATACAGAGTACAGTACAATCTTCGAAGGTGTTGTTGTTCACCTGTAGATCACGTGTACCGTTTCCACCGTAGTAAGTGGATGTAGCATAGAAGTTACTTGGTACGAAGAATCCAACACCACAATCAATCATTGTGTTGCCTGTAATTCGGACATTGTCGAATCCAGCAGACTGAATGCACATGTCATCGTAGAATACGGCACTTGAAGTGCTCTCAGGTACTCTGTAGTGCATCAACAGGCTGTTGGTCACAGACAAGTCACCGTTCTGTAGGTAGTAACCACTACCTGTTCCGATGTTCTTCAGACCCAACAACTTGCTATCATCGATATCATACTGCCCGTAGCTGTACGTTCCAGAGTAACCGACACGGAAGCTACTTGAGTCATCATCACCCATTGAAATAATGGTCGTGTTGTGCATCCAAATCTTACCCTGGTATGGGTAAGTGACTTGAATTCGAGTCTCGTCGTTTACGGTTCCAGTTGTGAAGATGATCGAGTTGTTGAAGCTCATCTTCCCAGTACCGATATCGGCGTAGTTGTATGGTGAATCCATCTGAATGACCTTGTTAGACATGTCACTGTTATCGATGTAGTAACCGTGTTCCACAACGCCATCAACTGTACGCTGACTTCGGTAGTTGAGTCCAGTACATCGGCCCATTACGTCCCATGANGTGTATGAGTAACACACACGGTCAGTAATTGATGCAGTCAATGCTGCCGAAGCAGTGTTACCTGACTGGTCGGCCAATGTGATGGTGTCCATTACATATCGAACATCGATGCTTTGGCCATTGACGTAGTCGATGTGGGCAAGGCTCACCAACTGGTAACCTCCAAGGTTTGCAACATTCTTTCCAGATGCATCCTTGGTCCAAGCGGTGAACTTCATGCCATCAACACCACCATTGGCGTCAGTGGTACCACTGTCCACAACAGCTGAGTTCGCATCCAGTACCTTCACTCGGGCGCCATCTACTGCTGTTGAATCAGCAGAGATAGAGACGTCAAGTGATCGCTGTCGAGTGAACATAGCCGAATCAGTAATACTGACCTTGGTATCATCAATGTCACCTTCTAGGTACTCCATTGCCGCTGTACCACTCATGGTCACATCTTGCGTGTTACCACTCATGGTCGTGTCAGACATGTAGACTGTTCCAGTACCATCGTGTGTTACACCAACACCGTTGTTGTTTAGATTCAATCCCTCGAATTCCCAGTCACCTGAGTTCGAACTTAGAACCTTCACTGCACAGTAACCTGCGTTTGCAATGGTACCGCTAAGGTCTAGGTTCATGGTCTTCGAAAGAACGATTCCGTCCATTGATTGGTTGTCCAAGTCCATGTTGGTTAGAGCCAACTTGCCACCTGCGTTGCTGCCCATTCGGACACCATAGCGGCCGTCGTTGACTGTAATCTGATCCATGGTTGCACCAGTGGAACCAGATACGAGGATACCTTCGCTGGTTGGGTTGTTGATGGTGATATCACTCAACGCACCAGCAGCTCTTGCTCCACCGATGTCAATACCAGTATCTGCACCGTTGATGACACCATCACTGATGTCCGCGGTGCCGAAGTCTCGACTGTAGTCCTTGTTCAACAGATCAGTGACACTGTTTGCTGCACGAACTGTGAAGTCGATGCGGTCTTGGTAGTAGTCAGCACCGTAGTGGTGCATGTCGACGTAGACCATAACTTGGTCAATGTTGGCTGAACTGGTGTCAACGATTGGGTAAGCGATTCTCCAACCCGCTGGGTTTGGAGTTGCAACACTGTAAGCGTATGACTTGCAGACGTTGTAGCTGCCCCACATTCCGTTGAATCCTTCAACAGGTGCGTGTACTGTGTTAGCATAGTAGAAGCTTGGCCAGTAACCGCCCCAGAAGTGGTATGGGTAGTAGTTGGTGCTCTGAGTAAGACCATCAACAGACTGCATACGGAATCCGAATTCATTGGGCTCCATGTTGTTGCTTCCTGCACTTGAGTACGCTCCACCACCGTAGGCGATGAAGTAGTAGTAATACGCATACTGATAGGAACCGCCAGGGTTGTATCGGTAACCGTAAAGGTTGCAATCCCAAACAGGTGCACCACCTTCACCACCATCGTAGCTCATGCCACCTTGTGTAACGGCTGGATCGTTGTTACCCCATGGGTAATATCCAGTCTTACTTGAATCAGTGACGTTCTGCAAACCGTTTCCATCATCAACTGCGATGCGGTATCGGTCTGTGACCATGAAGTATTTNCCATAGTACGAACCTTGTCGTGGGTCAGCGTTACCACCGGCGTAAACGAAGTTTGCGCCGATTTGCACGTACTGATTATTCTTCGCGAAGGAAGTAATGTCGATTGCGTGGGTTGTCCAACCGCGACTCTCTCCACTCAGAATTTCTGAGCGGTAAATTGTGGGTAGACTCATGCCACCGTCAACTTCCATACCAACTGTGTTGTCAGTTAGTGTGAATCCATCGATGGTTGGTGCTGCATCAACTACAGAGATACCAACAGCCGAGTTCTTGACAAGGATGTTNGATACACTGCTTGCTGCAGAGTCATGAATACGGACACCAATACCAGAGTTTGCGTTCTGTACCACAGCGTTGTTGACGACATATGTTCCGCCATCAACGTTGATGGTTGCTGTCGATGCTGCGGCGTTTGGACTACCAAAGGCAGTCGAACCGTTTCGCATCTCCAGTGTACCGCCATCACTGACAGTCAATCCACCACTCATGTCACGAATCGAACCTGCATCGATGGTGAACTGGCCACCATCTGCAAGATCCATTGTCCATGGGTATGCACTNGACTGTGCACGGATTGCACCAAAGTCACCATCGTGCTCACTGACGANCAACTCTGCTCCGTTGAGCAGAGTNATGGTTGGGTTGCTNGCTGCTGTGCGGTTGATGCGCAGAGAAGTACCCTGTAGGTGCACACTGCATCCGTCAAGNACCATGTCAGCAGACAAGGTGATGATTTGACGGGTGTAGGTGTGGTATCCATCNACCATCGAAGCTGAGTCGTTGTTGGAGAAGAAGGTACAATCCTTCGTTGCTCCACCAAAGTCCATTGGGAACGCCTCGAGCTTGAGGTAAACGTGTTCACCGACCTCAAGAGGNAGGTCACTGNTTGGNTAGTCAGCGTTGTGTGCTGCACTGTACCATGGNTCTGCTGGTGTTGTCACGTTCTGACCTGCTCCACCCGCTGCGCGGAGNGTGTGATCAGNGTATGTTGCAGATGAACTGGTAGCTCCAGTGTTGTCACGCTCATACAAATCAGTGATGAGCCAAACACTTGCTGCACCTGAGGCATCAGTCTTGCTGGTNCCGACAGTGAACAATTCTGTTCCTGAACTGTCGTGTACCGAAGCGGCNACNTTGTGGTTGGCCTGGAAGGCGTTACCACTGTTACCAGATCGGTAAACAGACACGGTTCCGACACCACCGAAGTANATCTTNGANCTGCNNGATGCAGCNTCAACCCAACAANCAGTTGTGTCTGCAGCATTGTTTGCATCAAGACAGTCGTTGCCTCGGAAGTTGACATCAATCAAGCGGATGTCACCGTTGGTTCCAGCGCTTGCGAGGTAGTTACCCCAGTTTGTCTGGCCCGTAACGGTCATCATTGCAACGGTCAATACACTGTTGCGTGCGTACACGAAGTTGTTGTTCGTGCTGTCACCAGCGATTGTACCATCGGAGATGGTGATCACGTTGCTGCTTGAGGCAGACGCACAGTTTGCACTGACCCAAGCATCGCTTGAGCCATCGCCCATGTCGATGTCAGCAAAGTTGACATTCCAACCACAGCCATTGACTGTGAGTCCGGACACACTGAGTGTGTTACCAGAGACCATGTCTGTGCTTGGAGCTGTACCCGACATTTGTAGGGCACCACCAAGATCGATGTTGTCCATGGTTCCTGGCTGAGTGCGTGCCATAGTGAGTCCACCATCTGCACTGACTGTGTCCATGGTCCAACCAGTGTCACCAATCGCAGGGCTGCTTGCTCCTGCAGGTGTGATACTGTAACCGTTGGAGTCACCAGTACTGGTGACATCTTCCATGTGTAGGCTGTCTGTTGCGTGTGTGGTCAACGCTGCATTGTAGTTGCTGATGTCTACATTGTAGAAGTGGGCATCAGTACCACTGGTAGCAGTGCTGGTCTGGGCAACACCGGTTCCGGTCTGCTGTGACGAGAAGCCATTGCTGGCATCGATGGTCACGTTCGACAGTGTGAGGCTGTCTGCCTCGCCGATGATACCGTTCACAGCTGCATCAGTCATGGTGACGTTCTCAATCCATACTGTTGAGCCATCGCCAGTCATTACTGCACCCTGTCCTGTGTAGGCATGGGTGTTACAATCAGTGGCTGAACCACCGACCCAAGTCAAACTTGAGTCATCTGGTAGCTCGATACATGAGTCAGCGCTGTTTGCGATGCTGACACCTGATAGATCGAAGCCTGTACCTTGTCCACTGCCGTGCTTGATTGCAGTTGAGACGTTGGTGAAGGTAACATCAGTGAATGTGAAGTTACCCACATTGCCATTGTAGTGAGGTGCACTGCCGTGGCGGCTACCTGCACTGATGGCAATATCCATGTTCTCAAAGTCAGTGTTGTCGAAGGTGTGGCGGTCATCTGTGCCTGCTGTACTGCATCCACCGTTTGTGAAAGCAATACCCTTAGCATTGTTTGTACCCAAGTTGGTGATCTTCACTGGGTGTGACTCGTTACCGTTCACTGTCAAACTGTTACATGCTCCAGTAATCGCAAGACCCTTGCCCTCAGCGATTTGCACTTCTACGCCGGGCATGATGGTCAAGTCGGCTGAGACCTGCAAGTAATCACCGCTGGATGGGTTCACACGGATTGGACTCTGCTCAATATCCCAAATCGTTGGTGTGGTGATGTCCGCTGTAACGTCCATACCTGATCCATCGAATGGAATCATCTTCGAGCGAATACTGCACTCTGAAGCAGAGTTGTAGTAGCAGTAGTACGCTGCATAGTAGCCCCACCATGGTGCTAGATCAACGTTCGCTGCATATGAGGAACTGCTTGGCAAGCCAGGCATGGTTGTTCCCCAACTGGAGGACATCATCTGTGCACTGTTGGTCGAACTTGAGGTACTGAACTGCATTGCACCGTGGCGGATTGCGTGGATCTTGTGACCCTGCGTTCCGTTGAAG
>NZXM01000061.1 GCA_002701965.1 Methanobacteriota archaeon
CGCCCCTTTACGATATTCAAGCGACCTGCTTGGTCGCCACTGACACGGTGAGCATTCATCTGCTTGAGCGCATTGAAAGTCGCCTGTGCGAAATTGATTGTGGTTCGAGTCTGGCCCTTGGAGCGTGACCATACATCGGTCACACCTGCAAGCGTCAGAACTTGACGACCGGTGTCGCCNATCACAAGACCCTTTCCAGTNGGNGCAGGAATCAGTGTAATTCGGGTTGAACCTGCACGNCCTGTCACCTTGAACGGNACACTGGTTCCNGNACCTTGTCCAGATTCCCAAGAACCGTTTCCACGCTGTACTTGGATGACATTGAGCTTGGCAGTGTGAATCGCCTTGCGAATGGTGCTGGCGACTTCCTTNCCCTTGACGATNGCCAATCCNACATATCCATCNTTNTTNCCAACACAAGCCATGACATTGAAGCGAACACGACGTCCACTGTCNGTCATTCGCTGAATCATATTGACNTTGATGATNTCATCTTCAAGACCTGGGAGCAATGCATCGACGATTTCGACTTCGCGGATTGGAAGACCTGANGCCAATGCCTCATCAATATTGATGATTTTACCNGTCTGTACCATGTGACCCAAACGNGTCTTTGGTGTCCAATTTCGTAGCATTTCCATGGGNTCGGGGCCNACNCCACGACCTCTTCGCTGTGGNGNGCCTTCGGAATCATCGGCCTGAGCCCATGCAGCTGCAATGCCTGGTGCCTGTGGTGTATTGTCATCGCTCATCTCAGTTCGCCTCCTCAATTGCGGATTTTGTTTTCTCTACAGCGCCCGCGATGCTGTCATTGATGTGAGCTCCTGAAAGGCGCTCTTCANTNGGGAAGATNTCTTCGTTGTGAGGGACCCATAGGCCACCATCNACCATGCCCTTGAGAGCTGCAAACACACGGTTACCCGGAGTGGATGCCGCAAGACCAATGTCGAGAACNGCCTCATCGTGACCTGACTTCTGCACTTGCTTGGCAAGCGCAAATCCGGTGCAGTATGCGGCTGGAACAGATTTGGTAGATTCCTTGGATGGCCATGCNTACTTGCTTCGTAGTGACTTTCCATCAACAGATGAAATCACTTGGTCACCATTTGCATCATAGGTAATCAACTGGCAGATGACCTGCGTATTTGTCACACGGACCACTGCTCNAGGTGTGCCACCACGTAGCAACTTGAGGCGNCGATGATAGTCAGTTTGGCCNGTTGATCGGCGCTTGTATCGGCGTCGCTGTCTCTTGCCCTGTGCCATCACTCATCACCTCCAAGTGAAATTCCATCGATTTCCATGTTTGCCTTCATGTGAGCAATGGAACGATAGGAGCCACCCTTTGCCTTTCGGTAGTAGTAACGATATTTGCTTGGATCAAGTGTGCCATCCTCGCGCATNCCCTTGAGTGTGCGACGCTGNCTGCGAATGGTTCGCATCCANCGATTCTTCTTCGGCAAGCGNGCGCGAGCACTTCCCTTACGGGAACCATGTCCTCGACGACGGCCTTTGGCGCGCTGNTCTGCAAGTTTACGNGCACGAACNCGGCTGGTACCCTTGATTGGACGAGCTGTGATGAGCCCCTCTTCGATCAATTCGCGGANATCGGACTTCTGGACCGCNCCACTGATTTGNTCGATGTAGCGAGGGTCAANCCAAATACGGTTGACACCACACTTCAAAATCTGAGCNGCCATTTTCTTCTGATTCGTAATTTGCATCAGATACCCCTCCTTCGATTGAGAACACGAATGCCCAATTCATCGGCACGCTCGTGAATCAATACACGCTTACGACCGCCGACTGTACCGCCTACACGGGCTGCTTGTACAGATGGATCGATNCCATCCAAATCTTCTGGACGGTGGACTAGAACTTCTTCAAATCCNGATGGATGAAGGTCNCGAGCCGCTGCAATCTTTCCGTATCCGACACGAGCCATTGGGCTGCGATACTTCCGGTTAAGTCNCTGACTGGATTGCATACCCTTGGGCTTACGCCATCCAGTTCGAGATAGACGNCGATATCGGAACCACTCTTGCCTTCGGAACTTGGGCTGACTCTTTTGCTGAGCACTTCGGGCCTCTAAAGCGGCCTTTCTAGCATCATCAAGAACAGGTTTTTGCTTGGCGACGTGAATGTATTCTTCATCATCATCATCCCAATCATCATCGTCATCGTAATTGTCAAAATCATCGTCNTCTTCGTCAACGACTTCATCTTCGACGTGATCATCGTGTGTCTCACTTTCTTCAAGTCGAGCAATGAGGTCTGCTTTCTTACCAGATACAGGTAGGCCTGCATCCTTCAACAGCTCCTTGAGTTCGGCGACAGTCATNTTTTCATATTCGCTCATTCAAATCCCTCCTCATGCCTTCTCCACGATGTAGATGCCATCTTGGAACACACGACGGTCGCGGCCACGGATGCGGCAAGCGCGTTCGATGTTCGCACTGGTTTGTCCAACCTTTTCCTTGTCAATGCCCGAGACNACAACTTCAGTCTTGTTCTCAANCTTGACAGTCACTTCGGCAGGTGTCCANGGCAAATCTGCCTCGCGTGGGACACGCTCTCCGAAGAGGTTGTTGATTTTGAGTATTGAACCNTCGACCTTGAGGGTCATTGGGAAGTGAGAGTAAACGGCCTTCAATCGGTACTCAAAGCCCTCTGACAATCCCTTGTTCATGTTACGTAGGTGAGCGGCCCATGTACCTGCCAACGCCTTTTCCTTGCGGCGTGGTAGATCAATAAAGACCTCTACATTCCCATCGTTCATCGAGANATCCAAACGTGGACTTGCGAATTCTCGAGAGATGGACTTTCCATCCTTTGAGAGGGTAACGACGTTTCCGTCAATCGCAGCGCCAACACCATCGGAGAGTTCGATGACATGCTTGATGTGGTCAACCTTTACCATTGAAATCACCTCAATACACGTAGGCCAGTAAACGGCCACCGATCTTCTTGTCCTTCGCATCATANTGATGCATGACACCATCGTTGGTGGTCATGATCAACAGACCGAAGTCACGGGCAGGTAGATAGCGGGACTCCCACTTATCGAATTCTGCGCGCTTAACACTGTGTCGTGGCTTGATGACACCACAGCGGTTGATGGCACCGACGAGTTCGACGCGGAAAGCATCTCCTCGACCGTTGGCCACGCGCTCGTATTCTCCGACATAGCCGGATACTTGCATGATTTTCAGCATATTATCAAGCAGTTTGCTTGCTGGGGCGAGGGATACCTCGTAATGTCCAGCTTGCTCTGCGTTATACATTCGCACAAATGCGTCACTTAGGGGATCAAATTGCATCTCTTCACCACCTCAACTAAATTTCTTGAAGCCTATCTGGGGGGCTACGTCCCGGAAGCACTGACGGCACAAACGAAGGCCATGTCGGCGAATCATTCCACGCTTGCGGCCACAACGGCGGCAACCAACGGTTCGACCTATTCTTTCTCCATGATCTCTTGCCATCTTTACTCCTCCACTACTGTTAGGCCAAATCGGCCTTGGAACCATTCTAGACTCTCTTGACGAGATACCCGGTGTNCCGTTCCAACGCTCGCCTTACGGCGACGGCGACGGCTGACACGATGACCTGGGCGCTCGAGCACGACGTTTACGTCCATGCCAAAGATTCCAATGTCTGGGTCATACTTCATCTCAGGGAAGTCTGTGTAATCTCGGATTCCAAAGGAAAGATTTCCAGAGTCATCCCAGTTGTAAGCGGGCAATGTGTTCTCACGGCACCAGAAGGCATCCTTGAGGAACTTCTCAATGTGTTCTTGTCCACGAATGGTTACCTTGCAACCGATGGGCGCTCCTTCGCGAGTACCCAAATCACGGTTGGTCTTCTTTGAAAGTGTGCGCACAGGATCCAAGCCTGAGACAAGACCGAGAACCTTCTCGGCAAGTAGGAGACGATTGCCACCTTCACCCACACCGATATTTACGGTGATTTTGGTGATTCTAGGNGTCGTCATTAGATTTGCAGCCTCACTCATGCGCTCACCTCATCTAGGGGTAGGTTAGCATCGCCAATGACAAACACGTGATCGACAATGGTGCCGAAATCTTCGAACAGCACCTCATTATCCTTGGTTGATCGCTTGACCAAATATTCAGTCATGGCAGCTGTATCGCCAATGTGACTTCCACCAATTAGGTAGCAGTTTGCACCGGTTTCGAACTTGTGATGCTTCTCAATCTTCTGGGATTCTACATCCAAAACCAGACTATCCATGGTGTTGTACTTGGTCGCATCATCGACCAAGATATTCCGGCCATCGTGGAGGTTTAGTTGAGTCACACCGCCCTTGATGGTGGTCTTGCCATCGATTCGGCAAAGTTTGTGACCGGCTTCCTTGGCAGAGATTGATGCATAACGGAGTTTACCGTTCTTGTCGAGAATACATCGATAGTGATTATCTCCAACACTCAGAACATCCATGACTCCAACGCCCCGGCGCATGTCAGTAGTCACACGACCATCGACAAGGATCTTGCGGGTTGCGAGAGCGCGCTTGGCTTCACGCATCGACTTGGCGACACCGAGAACATCACGCAGCACAACACCCAGAGCCATACATCTCTCAATCGGGTGACCGCTTGGACGCGGGCGTGAAATCCAGATGTCTGTCTTGCGGGTCAATGGCCAGCTTCTTGGCATGGCCAGTCTCTTCATATGGCTCGAACTCATTCGTCATCGCCTCCGTTCATCGATTGTAGCTTCTTGAGGCGGATGGGGTCNGAGTCATCGATTTTCACGACAACAACGTTGGAGGAGTGTACAGGAATACCCTCTTCCTTTCCATCAGCTTTGGAGTGTGTCAAACCTTCGATGAAGATGTTACCNGAACTTGAATCGACACTGGCCACTGCAGCTCGAAGACCCGCCTTACCACGGGCATCGCCAGAGCGCTTGCCCTTCTCGCCCTTGGCAGAGTTGGGGTGACTGAAGTCGCCGCGGCGAACCTCAACTGTGTCACCAACACGGATGGTAACATTGCGAACGTTGACGTAACCTGGATCAAGGCATCGTGCTCGCAATCGCTTGCGTTGTACGTGCAGTGGTGCATTTGCTGCAGCCTTTCGCTGCTTGCTTGGGGATTTACTTACCATTCTAAACACCTCATACAATTTGTTTCGCTGTTGCAGCGATTCGGGGCCATCGTTCCGCGGCTTCGCGACTCACAGGTCCCTTGATATCCGAACCACGGACTTCACCGCGCTCGTTTACTAGTACGCATGCGTTGTCTTCAAACTGAACCCAAGTTCCATCAGGTCGACGGAATGGGCGCCTTTGTCGTACAATGACTGCGTGGAAAATTTGACGTCGTGTTTCCGGTGTACCCTTCTTGACGGTGACGCGAACCAAATCGCCAACACCACCGGCAGGGTATCGTCGAGCAACACCACCTGTGTTCATGACCGAAATCAACTGAACAACCTTGGCGCCGGTGTTGTCAACACACTGAATTCGTGCTTGTGTGGGTAGACCACGGGTAACTCTAGATGAAATTCCTCTCATTCACTCGCCTCCGTTTCAATGACACAGAAAGTGACTGTCTTGGAAAGCGGTCTGCACTCCATGATTCGTACACTGTCGCCAACATTGACTTCTCCAATACAGGATGGAAGGTGAGCCGCATATCGGCGAGTTCGCTTTTCGTATCGCTCGAACTTCTGCATATAGCGAGTGTGTTCGCGCTCGACAATAATCGACTTCTGCATACCAACTTTGGCAATGGTTCCTTCAATTATCTGACCACGTAGTCGTAGAGACCCATAGAATGGACAATTCTCATCGCCATCCCATTCGCCCTGTGGCTGATTGTTCAGTTCAACTCCAATATCTCGCATTTTCAATTCCTCCGGTAGTTGCGGTGAATTCGGTCCTCGGGGCGCTGACACACCATGGCGCCCTGAATGAGCTCACTCTCATCGTCAAGAGTGAACTCGATGACGTTCTTGGCAAGAGTCTTGATCTTGCCATCAACATCGATTGCAATGGTTCGGCGGGTTTCGCCAACCACCATGCCTGATAGGCCCAACAACTGGGTATCAGGTGAACCCTTCACCGTGAGGTTTCGGGCCAGGAAAGGCATGTGGATACTTTCGCTCATTCAGCGCACCTCCACTTGATATCCGTTCTTCTTCAGAACCTGAGATGCACGCTTCTTGTGCTCTCCTTGTAGTTCGATGGTACGCCCTTTGACAGTACCACCACTGGCGCAAGCGCTCTTGAGAATCTTGGCGAGTTGGTTGATATCGATCGCGGTATCATCGATGCCTTCAACGATTGTGACCATTTTTCCATACCTCCTTCTCACTGTACTGATGATTGCTTTCTGTTGTTCCTTCGCGATTTCTTGACAAATACATAGTTCATCGGGGAGTCCACACAGATTGCAAATTGCGGCCATTCAGTGTTCACTCCTTATTTTCATTCATCTTTGTCAACAGACGAGCAATCGAACGACGAGTTGACTTGTATGCACCCAAGTTGGAGGCAGAGCCACCCAGTGCTTGTTGTGCTCGAAGTTGCAACAATTCCTCACGGAGTTCTACCAATCGGGCTTGACGTGCTTCATCCGACATATTGTCGATCTCTCGAGATTTGAGGTGGGTCATTCAGTCGCCTCCTCTTCAGTGGATTCTTCAACNGCCTCTTCGGAAGGTGCCTCCTCAACAGCTGCCTCTTCGACAACAGTCTCCTCGACTTCTGGTTCCTCGATGACTTCTTCCATGATTTCACCTTCAGGAACCTCTTCAGCAATCGGTTCAGGCAATTCTTCGCTACCTTCCTTGATGATGGCAACATCTGCAAGTGGAGCCAANCCCACTTCGTGTCGCTCTTTGATTCGAATTTCGTGTGGCAATTTACTGCCGGGGCGCATGATGGCAACTGTGCAACCAATGGTTCCAAGCTTCTTGACACAAACAGCCTTGCCGATATCCATGAACTGAATGGCAGTATCACCGCAATACTTGATGTGACCAGCTTGGAACTTCTGAGTTCGGTTTCGGCTACCAGTGAGCTTTCCACTCAATACGACCAAACATCCCTTTGCTCCAGCATCCATGATGTTGAGTAG
Organism: Methanobacteriota archaeon; assembly: GCA_002701965.1. GTDB lineage: Archaea > Thermoplasmatota > Poseidoniia > Poseidoniales > Thalassarchaeaceae > MGIIb-P. The sequence goes on from NZXM01000061.1 coordinate 7,109, forward strand.
AGATGAGTGTCCTGCACGACGGAAATACCAACCTCGCTCCAGTGCACCTGCGAGCTTGCTCGCCATCACCTGTGCATTGAGTGCAGGATTGTCAATCTCAGCCACCTCAAGTCGAGGGTTNTCTAGATTGAAATCATTCTGCAAACGGCGCTGAAGTTCGTTGATGATCTTGCCCTTTCGGCCAATGACCATCCCAACACGCTCTGCGGAAAGTGTGACTTTGGTACCTTCCGGGGTTCGCTGGAAATCCAAACCACCAAATCCGGCTTTCTGTGTCTTTGAGAGTAGGAACTCACGGACCAACAACCGCTCAACATTGCGGTCGATAAACTTGCGAATTGTACTATTTTGGGACATCAGAACTCATCCTCCTCTTCATCTTCTGCAGTCAAATCTTCGAGGAAAATCTCGAGATTGACCTGGTAGTGGTTGTTCGGTGTAGCGCGCCCGCGTGCGCGGGGACGCATACCCTTCTTGACTTGACCACGGTGAGCTGCCAAGTGAGTGATGACCATGTCTTCAGCATCAATATCTTCGTGATGCTGGCGTGCATTGTCCATCGCGCTCTCAATGAGTTTGATGAATGCAATCGAAGCATTACGTGGGTATCGGCCTGGGCCCATCTTCCCCTTGCGGTGTCCGGCCATGGTGTTACCACCCTTGCCAGCACGGCTTCGACGCTTGTAGGGAATGGCCACTTCTTGCTTAACGACCTTCTCAAGGTATTCGACAGCGTCGCCTGCATACATGCCCTTAACTGCACGTGCAATTTGGTAGCAGTGCTTGTGGTGAATATCGCGGTTAACTGCACGAGCAACTGCAAGGCGACTGCCTTGAAGCAACTGAGTGTATCCGGATTGTGGTTTTGTTCGATCTCGACTCATCCATTTCACCTCACTTTAGGGCCACGTGCTTGCTGGAACGTGTCGCACCCACACCCGGGCCAGTGTGTGTTACACTGCGACGGGTTGATGCATATTCACCAAGAGCGTGCCCAATCATCTCAGGCAGAATCTCGACCATCTTGAAAGCGCGTCCATCGTGGACGCCAATCGTTCGGCCAACCATCTCTGGTAGGATGTAGAGGGAACGGCAATGCGTCTTGACGCTCTTGCTTGGGTTTTCGCGAAGACGATTGATGAAATGCTCTTCTTCAATGTTGGAACCGCCATTCTCGATACCAGCTGCATATCCGCGGGACATACTACGACGTGCGCGTGCGGGCATGATTGCTTCGACAGAAAGTGCATCAGGATCATCATCAGGTGCAAACATTGGCAGTGCCTTCAGTTCCTCGACCGTAAGACCACGGTAGGTGAATTCCTTCTTGCGGCGCTCAGATACACCCGAGCGGCGCTTACGTGCTGCACGGCGTGCTGCCTTTGGTGTACGCATTACCTTCTTTTTTCGTCCCATTCACAATCACTCCTTTCTCTTGCCTCGGCCGCGTCCCGTGCGGCTTGGGGCGATATGTCCGACCTTCTGACCCGGAGGCGCTGTTCGAGCAACGCTGTTCGGACCGTGTACGGCCTGGTGGTTTCCACCGCCGTGTGGGTGATCGACTGGATTCATTGCGACACCACTGACGCTGGGGTAGAGTTTGCCTCGCGCCTTGGCGCGGTAGTGAGCGGCACCGGCCTTCATCAGAGGCTTCTCAGTGCGGCCGTGGCCTGCCAGTACACCAATGGTTGCACGGCATTTAGCAGGGAGATCCTTGAGGTTGCCACTTGGCAATCGAACACGGACCCTGTCACCCATTCGAGTTTCTAGCATGGCATTGTTGCCACCGGAGCGCGCAAACTTGCCACCATCACCAGGTCTACATTCGACATTGCAAATGGCTGTACCTTCAGGAATTTCACTCAATATGGTCACGTTACCGGGGCGCAGACTGACATTTTCTCCGAATGCGACCTTCTGACCAACAAACATGCCTTCTGTTGCAGCAACATGGCCTGTAGTACCGTCTTCGAACTTCAATTTGGCCAAGGGGCCAGTATGGACGGGGCTGTGGATCATATCCACAACTTCGCCAATTTCGTCATCCTTTCGGGGGAGTCTGTTTGCACCGGGGAACCGGTGGCTGTTCACGCGGTTCTTTGGTGATGAACCACGACGCTGTGCACGAATTCGCTTACCCATACATATCCCTCCAATCAGAATGCTCCTAGCTTGAGTGCTGTCTCTTCAGCATCGTAACCCTCAGCGAGTTTGACGCTTGCATGCTTACCTTCCTTGCAAATGCGCGTGTTGACCTTGGCCACACGGACCTCAAGGAGTTCTTCAATTGCGGCCTTGATGTCCGCTTTTGTCGCCTCTCGGCGAACAATAAACTCGAGGCGATTGTTGTTTTGGAAGTAACCAATTTCTTCAGAAGCAACTCGGCGCTGCTCAAGGGATTTTTCAGTAATCCAAGGCATTAGAATAATTTTGTACGGATCCATTTCAATCACTCCATTGTCTCAATGGCCGCTTTAGTCCAGACGGTGAGGCGACCAGCATCACCACCAGGCGCCAAATCTTCGGCGCAGAGATCCTTGGCTACCGCAACGTCCACTCCAGGAACATTGCGAGCCGCCTTGGCTAGAGCATCGCGTTGTGCGACGACCAAAAGGATACTTCGAGGTGTACGACGGCGTCGGCCTCGCATCTTGCCCTTTCCGGCACGGATGTTACTACCTTCGCTCGCGCGCGTGAGATCNTCNCCAAGTCCAATACTCTCCATCATTGCGATGAACTTCTTGGTGGCCTTCTCAAGAGGTAGACTTTCAATATCGAAATTCTCTCCATCTTCNGAATAACCTCCTAGGACGATTGGGAAGCGAACATTGTCACTAAACTTGTGCCCACGTGCTGCNACCTTCTCAGAATCTGCAGTGGCTGCGATCGCAGAATCGCGTGCAGCGTTGGATTCCTTGGTGTTCAGCTTCTGGCTCCAGTCCTTGAGGACCATCGGACCATGTGCACGTCGACCACCGCGAGTGTGNGGGTTCTGTGCACCAGTTCGAGCACCAGACTTTCGCATGATACGACTGACACCTCGTCCCTTGCCCCACCANTCNACNGANTGCTTCATNCCAGGCTGTGGAGCACGCTTTCCATCGTGTTCGCGGTGTCCATAGGACTGACGGCGGTTTGCACGGGATGAATGAACTGCACGTCGAATCAGATCAGGTCTGAATTCGCTGCCAAATGCGTTNGGGAGGTTGATGTTCTTGCCATCTGAGGCTTCGATACTGTAATCGATGATGATTCCTGCTTCGAGCTCTTCGACTTCGATGGTGTTCGATAGTTCGTATGTCTTGACCTTCACGCATCACACCCCCTGCTTTGACGCCGTACTGACGTAGGTAATGTCGACTGGNTGCTGTTCGCTTCGTGGCCGAGATGCATCTCTAAAGCGGATCAATCGCTTTGCAGGNCCTGGCAAACTGCCTTGAATAATCATGTAGTGATTCTTGACTTCNCCATAGTGTAGGAACCCACCTGCGGGTGTGATTTGACTTTCTTCCTCACCAGCGATTCGAAGAATACGTTTGTTGTACTCNGTTCGCTGATGGTAGCCNGTTTGTCCTGCTTGACGGATGGTCTTTCGAACATATCCTGTTCCGAAATCACCCATNTTTCCAATCTGTCGGCGNCGCTTGGAGTTCTTGTGTGAAAGTAACTTGACACCGAATCGACGGACAACACCTTGGTTNCCGTATCCCTTGGTCACACCGATTACATCGATGTCTGAACCTGATTCAAAGACGTCCTCGATACCCAATTCTTCACCGAGCTTTTCTGAAGCCCAATCGAGTTGTGCACCGAAATCTCCACCTGTCAGTCCCATTTCCATGATTTCGGGTGTTTTACTGCCCACTGACGAAACTTTGTCGGGCTGAGATGACACAATGAGGCGAATTTCAGCCAAATTTGACTCTCGCAACTTGTCGAGGTGTGCATCGGCATCGTGTTCCTTGCGTTCTGGGATTCGACGAGGNAGAGAAGGNATGACATCAGCCAATTTCTCGGCGCTGGCCCATACCTCTCCNGCNGTTTGCTTNCCGTAGGGTGTCATTTTGTAACCACGAACNGCCAAAACACGCATTGGAGGNACTTCGACCACNGTGACGGCTTTNCGNACTTCNGCACCAGCGCTTGGACTACCNGGGTTTAGATCACGCATCAAAACGTGGGTCATTCCNGCTTTCCAGCCNGCAAAGCCCTGAACTCGNACTTCGTCACCTTCACTCTGTGGCCAACTCTTTACACGGCCATACGGCCGNTTGGCTCTCTTTCGCGGGCCAAAGCCCATGCTGCCCTTCTTCGGGCGATGTCTGTCTCCCATTTTGGAATCCTCCAGTTTTTGTTACGGTGTAGAGGCCGCCGCAGCGGCAGTACTCCGGCTCNTCACTTCGGGGGCGACCGTGACACNGTACCACGATTCACAAGTGGAATCTATGGCTTTGTGGGGTACTATTGCATTGCCCTGTGGTGTCTGGACGCCCAGTGTTGAGCGGCCCTCCGACCTACAACCTGTATATNAACGGCTCGGTTTCGGAGGACCCCCTACGGGGTCCCTCCACAGCGCCGTGAAGCGGTTTGACGAGGCGATTTGCCTAAGAACCTCGGCGTAAACGACGGGTGGCCATGTCTGCTACGATTCGTCATGACCTACTCGTCGAGGGCGCGATTGAGGCCAGGGCATACCAGCTTTCTGCGCTTGATCATTGCCTCAATGCATCGACGCTNTTGGTTTTACCAACGGGTATGGGGAAAACACCGATTGAGNTCATGGCATTGGCTGAGAGATTGAANAAACCNGGTGGGAGAGGCATTATGCTCGCACCAACCAATGCGCTGGTCAATCAACANCTGTCAGACATGAACACTTTACTCAACTTGTCAGAAGAGGAAGAAATCGTAGCCCTGACAGGATCGATACCCCCNAAGAAGCGAAGAGANATTTGGGACTCAGCGACCATTGTTATCGCAACTCCGCAAGTGGTTCGAAACGATGTACAGAATGGACTGACTCACCTTGGTGATGTGGCATTGCTGATTGTCGATGAAGCACACAGNGCTACCGGGAATCACGCGATGGCTCAGGTCGGCGATTTGTTCGCTGAGCAACACCCCGAAGGATTGGTGCTTGCTGCGACGGCCAGCCCGGGNCACATTGAGGCTGAAATCAATGAAGTCTGCGAACGATTGNGAATCGAGAATATCCATGTTCGTCCGCCNGGAGATGCGTTATTGGCACCTTATGCTACGGGATTAGATGTCAACGATGTTGTTGTAGNAGTGCCTGACGAATTACGGCTGTTGGCCAAGCCTCTACAATTGTGGCTATCCCGAATTGTCGAACGCATGCGTCGACTNGGTTTTTACACACGTCAAGGTCATGTGACTGCCGGNGGTTTACAGGAAGCTCAAAAGCGGATTTCTGCATCNATATCAAANGGNGAATCTTTTGGCTATAGAGCNGCCAAGGAGAACGGNATTGCTATGCGNCTAAATCACCTAATNTCATCANTACTTTGTCAAGGTGTNGCAGCCACTAGAGAAACCCTATCTCGAATCGGACAGGGTGGACAAAATGAGAAAAAATCTGCACGTGAATTTGCATCAGAGCCTCGTATTAAACAACTCAAACAAACGCTATCAGAAATGGACGAANTTCANAGTAAAGTGACGATGGTTCGGCGAATGGTANGACGNCAACTCAAGGAAAGTCCGGAAAGCCGTGTCATCGTCTTTGCNAANTTNAGAGATACGGTGGATGAAATCACTCGTGTCCTTACTGATGTGGAGTCAGCNAAACCACAGCGATTCGTTGGACAGGCCAGCAGNGATGGTTCATCAGGTATGAGCCAGAAAGTGCAATTGGAAAGCCTNGATGCTTTCCGATCTGGGTTGGCAAATGTTCTGGTCGCCACCAGTGTTGGAGAGGAAGGNCTGGATGTNCCCAATGCCGATTTGGTCATTTTTTACGAACCNGTAGGCAGCGAAATTCGCACGATTCAACGACGGGGACGAACAGGTCGNCAAAGGGCAGGCACTGTGCATGTGCTAATCGCCAAAGATACTCGAGATGAAGGTGCCAGAGCGGCAGCNAAACACCGTGAGCAACGAATGTTTCGTTCAATCCAACAGGTTCGACGAAAACGTGGNGGAGTAGCAATGCGATATGAGGGGGAAAATCTCGANTCGTTCAGCCTTGACAATGGTCAAGACGCTGCTTCATTCCTAAAAATAGAATCTGAACGCTTGGCACCGGAGCTGGATGATACGGTTGCACCCCCTGTTGTCAGAGAAATTCATACGCCTCAATCCCCGACCCCTCCCTCTAG
>NZXM01000062.1 GCA_002701965.1 Methanobacteriota archaeon
CGAGTGCCCAAGAAAAAATAAATTCTGTTGATGTTATTCAAAACAATCAATCGAAGGCATCAAAACCTACCGATATTCCGGCGAAACATGGCCGGTAAAGAGTCCATATCGGCAGTAATGGTAATGCTACTTTTTTGCCTACTCCCATATACTGGTGCATCCGATGAAAATTTCATAGTCCCTGAATTTGGGGTCGGTTTTGACGAAGTTGTTATTGCTGATTCTAATGATGCCTTAGACGACCCTCGAGACTTAGAATTCCACCCCGGTCGTACCAATGAGTTGTGGATTGCCAATCGAGGTGACGACAGTATCACCATCGTCCATAATACTGGTTCAAATGAGCAATATTCTGAAAATCGTAAGGATTCGCATGCTTACCACTTTTTAGAAGAAGTAAGTGCTATTGCATTTGGTGAATACCATCCGGAATTTGATTGGACTTGGGGTTCAGCTCAAGAAACCCAGAATACCTACTGTGGACAAGGTGAAGCTAACCAATTCATGGGACCAACACTCTGGCCTTCATCACTTTCTCATTTCGCGGTTGAAAACCAAAACAATGGGAATGGATTATTGGGCAGCCACATCGACATGAATCATGAGTCCCCAGACGGCATGGGAATTGCCCATGATTCTGACAATGCCTATTGGTACAATGATGGCTACTACGGCGAATTGGTGTATTACGATTTTCAAGAGGACCACGATACAGGTCAAGATGACCATTCTGATGCCATTATTCGACGATATTCTGATATCGAGCTATCCCGCGCAATGGGGATTCCAGGCCACATGATCTTAGACAAGCAAACAGGTATTCTGTACATTGCAGATACAGGTGCCAATAGAGTTCTATGGGTCAATACGGATGACACCACTTACAATACTGAAAATATTCTCGACCCACTATGGTACCAGAACCCTTCATCAACACAAAAAGAAGATCTTGCCGAATATTCTGTAATCACTGGAGTCGAATGGGGTGTTCTGGATACTGGATTAAGTAGACCATCAGGTATTGCTTTAGAAGCAGGTCGTTTATTTGTTTCAGAGAATGGTAACGGGGCCATAGTAGCCTATGAACTATCGACTAATGGGAAGAGCGCTTCTGAAATCGATTCTATCCAAACCTCTGCATCATCGATAATGGGGTTGGAAATTGGCCCCAATGGGTACCTGTATTATGTCGACAATGGACGCGATCAAGTCATACGTGTTGATCCATATACTGACCAAGATAATGATGGTGTCGTTGATGAATTTGATAATTGTCCATTGATTTTTAACCCCAGTCAAAGCGACCATGATTTTGATCTATTAGGCGATGCTTGTGATTCAGATGATGACGGTGATGGCCTTGAAGACGAATACGACGATTGCAGCCTGGGGCTCATAAATTGGACATCCTCACTTCTTACTGACTATGACTCAGATGGTTGTGCTGATGCGAACGAAGATTCCGATGATGACAACGATGGTATTTCGGATTATGCAGATAATTGTCAAATCGGTGAACTAGGTTGGATATCAACATCCGTCTTGGATTATGATTCAGATGGTTGCAAAGATGCGAGTGAGGATTTGGATGACGATGGAGACCATATTTGTGATTCTTATAATTCAAACATGGANTGCCGAATCTCTTCAGCAGGTGAAGATTTATGCCCATTTAGCCCAAGCACATTTGATTCTCAAAGTTGGAATGATATTGATTATGATGGNTGCGAAGACTTCTCTGAAGATGATGATGACGATAATGATGGTTTCTTGGATGAATTTGATAATTGNCCTCTGATTTCAGGANCGAGTGAATATGGTGGTATACTTGGTTGCGAGGATACAGATGGTGATGGATTTGCTGATTCAATTGACATATTNCCTTCTGANTCAACTCAGTGGTTNGATATCGACGANGATGGATATGGAGATGAGCCATCNGGAGNCAATGGTGACAATTGTCCNGGTATCACTGGTTCTTCGAATTTTGACCGCCTAGGTTGCCCCGATACAGATGGCGATGGTTGGTCGAACCCCGACGTGAATTGGAACACATCTCAGGGAGCAGATGCTTTCTATCTTGATTCGACACAACATATTGATAGNGATGGAGATGGTTTTGGTGATTCAANTTTGGGCAATCAACCTGATGCATGTCTCNTAACGGCCGGTAATTCGACCAATGATATGTTCGGATGCATTGATTCTGATGGAGACGGTTGGTCTGATTTTGGCGATCAATTCCCTGCTGATTCTACACAATATCTGGACACAGATATGGATGGTTNTGGTGATTCTCTAATGGGTACACTACCTGACAGNTGCCCAGAAACATNCGGCGGCTCTACAGAGCAAAGGTATGGTTGCCCCGACACNGATGGNGATGGATGGGANGATGAAATTGATGATTTCGAAGANGATTACCGTTTTTGGTCCGATCGTGATGGNGATGGNTATCCTGANCAGATGGGNACCAATTTATCTGACGACTGTCCAGATGAGCCCGGGAAATCGACTGAAGAGTTGATTGGGTGTCCAGATTCGGACCTTGATGGTTGGGCCGACCAAAATGATGCCTATCCNAAAGATTCGTCTCGATACTTAGNGACTAATTACNCTATTTTGGCNATCNTNTTCGTCATAANTTCATTGGCTATTTGCGGAGGTATTCTGATCCTTAAGCGGAGGCAGAATACTNCGAATAATNGGGGCTCGAATANTGGTGGGNNGTTGAATCCTGTTATTTCCAATGCCGATGTCATNACTGTACCTAGTNCTATGCCCAGTACACCTGCACTACCTGAGGNAGGTCTACCGGAGGGTTGGACNATGGAGCAGTGGCATTGGTATGGTTCAGATTATCTTGNNAAAAATCGCTGATTTCACTTTCACTTTCACAGACCTCTTATGGTAATGACTGTAGACCAAAGGCAAGCATCTCTGTTGCTCTAAGGAGTGAATAGAATGTCTGTCAGTATGATTGCAAGAAACAGCCCACTAGAAACACGNCAAAACGAATATCGNCGAAGTATATTTAGTGAAATTAGNCGACAAAANATGCGAAACANNNTCCAGATNAANCCTCGAACTAGGGTTGAAGATTTGGTNGCGAATCGNCCAGTGGGACGACTTGAAATNCTNATTTTACGGCGATATCCACGTCGAACAGTCATGTCAAAAGGTTGGAAAGGATCNGTTGCTGCTGCTTGTGGGAGGGATGAAACTGGTCTCATCGGTGTGGTACTTTGGGGNAATCAAGTCGATCAAGTTCGCACGGGTGATATCATCTCGATTGAGGGAGGNTGGTGCCGATACAGCCATGGTCAAAAAGTGGTTTCAACGGGCCGTACGGGCCGCCTCACCGTACTCGAGGCCTAATCTAATGCCCGTAGGTCTTCGGTCAACCATATTAAGGAGAAGTCGGTCGCCGGCTCGCTGAGGNACCATTATGCAGAAGCGCGCAACAAAATGCTCCGCATCGGGCGTACCACTTACGGACGCCAAGAGTACCTCATTTCCTTGCCCCGTATGTGGTGAGCCCATCGGTCGTTCCGAGCGCTGCCGCAACCAAGCTGTGACCTACTTTTGTACGGCTTNNGAATTTCAGGGGCCCTGATGGAGGATTTTTCATGGGCGAAGTCGCAGTCAAGTACAAGATTATGTGTGACCCTGACATTGAGGATGTCAATGCTGAGGGAATCGCCAGCGCCATGCAAGAAATGGATAGCGATGTTGGCGTCGTTCAAATGGTCGAAACCAAACCTCTTGCCTTCGGTCTCAAGTTTGTTGAAGCCCACTGTGTCATCCAAGAAGGTGANGGGACAGTTGATCAATTTGAAGATTCAATTCGAAGNATTACCGGTGTNGGTGAAGTCGAAGTTCTTGAAATCGGCCGNCTTTGATTCANTATTGAGTCAGTGCCGCNCGCATGAATTCACGCATTAGTACGGTTGCGTATGTTCCACTGGGTAAAGAGAATCTCATNCTAAGTGCNCACCCNTCNGGGTTCCAAATCTCTCCCTCGAGTGGTCCTGNGGCGAATCGNGGACTCAAGTGTACGGATTCAATATCACTGGCTTCCTCAACACTAAATTCACTGAAACCGACAGTCAATGCTCGNCGNCTACCCTTGGAAGTNAAGCGCGGGATNCCGGAAACTTGCCAATCTTCATCNATCAATTTCATCTCAGAAACTACATTNCTTTCGATTTCCCCTGGNNCTGAATCTGTATACTGNCTTTCTGCACCTGGTAGAGCNGCNGTCACTGCCAATCGACCNCGACGACAATTNCNTTGAATTCGCGGCTGAATATCAGGTTCTACTTCTACCAANTTCGCCATGTCAATCTTTCCGTTTTCTTGAANCATNCCNACGATATCTCCNGGGATTGGGTCGGTTAGNGTGAGTCCGGCATCCAATCGAGCAGCGATAATNCGNTTGAAGGCTTCAGATTGCAAACTGTGGACCATCATCANTTGCAAGTTGTTGGGCAGCTTACGAAATGCACCTAACCAATCTTCGGGNTTGCGTTGCAAGTGCTTTAGCATGTCTCGTTCAAACCCGAGGTGTTTTGGAATTANTTCTAGGCATTCGTCAACATTACCCGATTCACGCCAGTGTTTACGGAATTCAACAACATCATCGTTCTGTTGGATTCCNGGCATTCCAAGGTAGGAGTTCACGGCATCTTCCCAGTTGTCCGAAATGACAGCACGGCCAACGACGGGCGTAACAGGTCGTGTTGCACCGAAACGCTGAGGTCCAATCCAATTCGGAAATTTGCCNGCCCCTAANCGCNGTTCCATGTTTTCAAAAATATGATTCACACGNGCGATGGCTTCTTTGGCTTCNAGTGGTGATCCATCTGAGTCAGCACATCCTCGTACGGTAATCGTAAATCGATTTGCAGAGTGATCTCCAAAGCCGAGNTTTTGATGGGTTCTGCCCAATACTTCAATGTCGACATCATTCATTTCAAACCCAGAAACCTTGTTTTGNGGGGCATCAATCACCAATAGTTGGGTGGTTATCGCACGCTTGTCTTTGGTTCCACTAAACCAAATTCGATTTTTTGAAATGCCCAGTGATTTTGCTAGTTTTCCTACAAATCGATTGGTTTCCCAGTTTGTCAATGTGACTCTTGCCACTGTAAATCGACCGCGTGGTTCAATCGCAGGGATTCTTCCGACTTCTTCTACCCGNAAATCCTCAAATCTTGATTTTAGAACTCCACCGATTCCCTTNCCTTCACAGGAATATCCAGTCAAGCCACAAGCAGCCGCGATTTCCGCGGGATTCATTTGAATCCCTTCAGGGNAGGCCGAGTCCATCAAATTCGTTAGCGATATCCTTGCAGAGTCCTTTCAGGATTTTTGCAGGNTTCTTCCCCTTTTTACATCGCAGGTAGAACTCAGGATCATCTAGTTCAGGATGTCCGACGAAGTAGTTTGCATACTCTACATCTTTGCTATCATTCAGCCTTGAGCGGAACATCTGGAGTGCCGTGTGACTTTCACCAGTAATGCGTATTCGCAACTCTGGACCTTCGTTCAATAGTACCTTAATCGCCATCTTGACCGGTTCGCCGACCCTAACCACCCTTTTGAGTCTTCTTTCTCAACCACCCACTNTGNGAGTTCCNCTNGTGCACGTTTTTGTNAATAATGAAATCTANCTCCCCTTCCACTTATGAATNGAATTCTGCTCGCATCCCCATGGGTGGTCGAGCGGATGCTCAGGATACGCTGGTCGACCCNGCGATTTTTGAGCGTTCAGCNNCAACCATTCTTTTTGTCTCCCTTGTGCTCACCATCGCATTGGGGGCGCAATTATTTCCAAATCTTCCAGATTTTGATACCGATCTTTCCTCTTTCTCTCCGGAAACAGATGCCGAGCAGGCTGAAGCCAGGATGTCTGACCACTTTCCNCTNGAAAGTCGTCCAATGTTTATCCATATCGTCGACGACTCNGGCGGCAATGTTCTCAGTATGGAAAATCTCCATCTTCAAGAGAGCGCACTACAATCAATTATGACACACTCTGAGGCNTCGCAGAATTACATNGATTCGGTCATTGCTGCCCCTGATGTGTTGCAATATTCAATCGATGAGTCTGAAGCCAACGGCACCTCATTGAGTGACTATACAACTTGGCCAGCATTGCTTGATGCNGTGCTTGAACAAGGGACNGTTTGCTCCGACGCTTTNGGAGATGACCGNGCTATGGCGGCNGGTGCTTTCATCCANGATAGTTTGTTGCATCGAGATTTGAANTATGATGCTACATGTGAGTACTTGTCTGATCCACAAAATGCATCTGGTGATGCNGCGCCCATTTCTTCAAGNACTCTTTGGGTAATCATGGTCGACCCGAATTTGGAAGATACCGAACGTCAGATTCGNCAAGACCAAATTCGTACNCAGNTAGATCAAATTTCTTCGAATNCCACTCTGGATTATCATTCTACGAGTTTGGATTTGGTCAGNCATGACATCAACAAGAGCACNCTGGGTGAGTTGGTGATGCTGATTACAGGAGCAGTTCTGGTGGTTGTACTACTTCTTTCGATTGCNTTCCGTTCCGTTCGGGGTGTTGCTTTCCCATTGGTCGGTCTTTCTGCAGCATTGGTTTGGACCTATGGTGGAATGGCGATGGCCGGTATTCAATTTTCGATNCTTGAAGTCGCTGTTGCTCCTGTTGTGCTCGGTCTAGGGATTGATTACAGCATACACCTACAACGTCGCTACAATACGTTCAGGGCTGATGGGGAATCAGCCAGNGTCGCTTGGCTGAAGGGATTTGACACNCTCAAGNTAGCATTGGGGCTGGCAGTCATTACCACCATGGCAGCCTTCCTTGCNAACATCGTTTCNCCTCTTCCCCCCCTACGTAATTTTGGGTTTGCACTGGCCTTTGGTGTATTCTGTGCCTTCGCNNCATCGACATTGCTTGTAGGNGCTCTACATGTAGTGATGGAACGAGATTCCGCAGCTTATGCGAAACACATCGAATGGATGCGATTCGGNAAATTCGGTAATTACATGGTTGGTTTCCAAAAGATGAACCAAACCAAGGTGATTGGTGTAGTTGCATTGTTGACAATTGGTTCNGTCATCATGGCTGCTGCGAAATTGGAAACTGAGTTTGACTTGACNGATTTCCTTGACGAAGACATGGATGTCATGCAAGGTCGAGATGCATTGTATGANTCCTACGACGCTGCTGGTTGGAAACCGATTTACATTCTCATCGAACCTTCAGAAGGTTCTGATTCAATTCCGGATGATGCNCTCTTTTTGACGGCNCACCAACTCCTGGATAATTGGCTTGAATCCACAAATGGAGTTGTTGCACCTTCATCNACAGCAGGGAACATTCATCCNGTTTATGACGGNCCATATCCGATTCTATATGATGCTGTTGAGGGCGATTCTAACTTTGGGNTATTGTANAATNTGACCATTGATGGTGAATTGGTCACAACTGATGAATTCAATGCGGGTGACATTTCATCNGCTCTGTACTCTTTGAGCCTTAATGAATCAATAGCCGANCCNCTGACAGGCGAAACNTGGTCTNATCGAGTTGCAAAATCGATTGCTTTCAATGATGAGAANCAAATTCAATTTATTCGNATGGAGGTCCTTATTGAAGTGAAGACAAGCAGTGAAAGNTCAGCCGTTCTCGCCGCAATCCGCTCCACCGTCGAGAATTTTGCTAATTCTGGNTGCCAATCTGGAAACTGTTTGNTTGACGGGGATGTTCACGTGGCCGGAGACAGCGTCAGTCTAGAGGCNGTGTTGGATGGTTTGACAGAATCTCAAGTNCAGTCNACTCTGATTAGTTTGGCTGTNTGTTTCACNGTGTTGCTGGCATTGACGCGTAGNATTGGCCCGGCTTTGATCATTGTACTCCCCGTTGGAATCGCAGCCACTTGGGTNGTGGGGGCAATGGCATTATTGAACCTGAATTGGAACGTGATGACAGTGATGGTTACAGCCTTGACAATCGGCTTGGGGATCGATTACTCGATTCACGTTTGGCGNCGNTTTGAATCCATGAAGNNCCAAGAAACGGATATTTGGTCTGCCATGCGTGAAATGTATGCNTCAACCGGTGTCGCANTGGTTCTGTCTGCTGGAACAACCGTGTGTGGGTTCAGTGTTCTTCTCATGTCTCAAATGCCAGTTGTTCAAGAATTCGGCTTGGTGACAGCCATCACNGTTTTCTTCTCATTGNTTCTAGCGCTGGTNTTACTTCCAGTNCTCTTGATACTCGATGCACAATCGAAGAATGGNACATCCTCGATCTAAGGTGATATTGTACGAATCAATGATGNCATCGAGAGTTGTTGNTCCCTGGCCACCAACAGTAGTGCCATCCATAGCGTAACTGGACCCAAAGCGAGCCTTTTTCGCTGGGCTCTACGCATGACTTCTTTNCGCAGTAATCCCGATGTTTCTGAAATTTGATCTAGCAGTTCAGTGATATGTGATGCNGCAGGGTCNATTGCCGCTACTTCGATTTTTTCTTCCTNGATTTGAGGGNTATCTTGCACTGGANNAATTNNANNGATTGNCTTTCTGGGTGCTTTTGTCGGTGATTCTAAGTATCGCATTGTGGGCAACCAACCAAATGGAATCTCAACTTCATTTAGCAATACAACCGGTTTGGCACCCTCTGTAGTGACATCTAACCACCCTGTTTCAATCAGGTTATCTCGCACACGGGTGGCAGTTTGCATATTGAACCATCCTAAATCAAACGCCCAAATTCGACAGAGTGTATCTAAATCGATTCTGTCCGTTGGGGAGGATTGCCAAGTTTGGGCAAGAAATATTGCCAACTCCGAGGCCTGGGCATCATTTACACTCATGCGAACATCAATTCCTAGCGAATCCGGTTCTTCATCGTCTCGGGCCAAAGGTCATGCACTGGAGATTACTGCGAGCCCCCGAACCGGTGGATTTGAAGAGGTCGGACGGCACAGGAGGGAGATGATGCGAGAGTACATTGCGCGAGATCCAAAAACCGGTAAACCACTGCGTACAGGTCGTAAACGGACCCATGGGCTAGAACTCGCCTACAAGCCTGGCGAAGGGGCATGGGATGCCCTCCCCTTAGATCGAATACTGCCACTTGCAAACGGAGATGTTGATGTTGAATCTGTCATTTGGAGAGATAAGGAGCGCCTTCTGAGGCGTTCGGATGCAGTTCGTGCCTTGCCTCGGATTCGAGGAAAAAATCAGCAAGTTGCCCATCAAGCACTCGATGCCGCGTTGGGTGACTTGAGTCCACATTTGAGAATTGCTGGCCTAGAGAGTTTGCCTTATTGCGCACTTCAGCATTCTGCTTCCCTCTTTGATCACCTACATGAGTTGTTGGAAGATATCGATATTGACGTGCAAAAAGCCGCGCAGAAATGCTTGGTCATCGCTGCACCCGTATTCCCATCCGTAACAGAAGAAACTCTACGAAGAGAATTACGAGCGGANGAAAAATTGCGGCAAAAATCAGCATTTGAGGCTCTCAANCATGTTGCTGACAGTTGGCCAGAAGTTGCAGAACTGCATATCGATGAACTCATTCGTGAAGAAGAGGGGGCNCTNCGTGGCTTGGCTGCCGCACTCCTCCCTCGCCTGGCAAAACACAAATCTGCCACATTGTGGGATTTGGTTGGTTGGTGTCTGCAAGATGAAGCGGTGGTTGTTCGAAGGCANGCTGCACGTGCGTTGCTTCCTTTGGCGCAACACGCNCCAAANATCACNCAAATCGCTCTTGAAATCGCATTCTTTGATGAAGACGANCAAGTACGAAATTCAGCCTTGAAAGCCTCTAAGAAGCTTGATCCTAANTCTTTCAGAATGCAGCGAATCATTACTGATGGCTCNCGTCATTCGGATCGCAACATTCGTCTTTCTTGCATCAAGATGCTCCCCGTAATCATGGTCGATGCAGAAGTTCGAATCATGGCCTCTGAATTGCTTCATCAAGAAACTGATACTGAAATCAAAGCCCTCCTTCAGGAGTTGATGATTGACGAATCATTAGAGGGCACTGAGGCTGAAAAGAACGCATTTTTGGCACCTGCCGAGAAAGTGGAAAGAGATGAGGGCTCACTTTCGACNCCTCCTCCAATCGAAAATCAAGCTCNGCAACAGAANAAAGCCGAGGAGTCTGGAAAATCTTCGAATCCAGTTCGCCGACCAACTCAAGATGAAATCTTCTATGGTGATGATTTTGATGACGGTTTAGACGACTTTGTATGAGTTGAAATCTCCCCGTAGGGGAGTCGGCACGGTTAAAGAGGGGCGCAAAGTCGCCGACGCCGAGGAATCCGCATGAGTGACGAGGAGTTCGACACAAAGCGAGAGCAGTTTAGCAATTTGTGGGANGGAATTACGCCCAAAGGTGTCAACCGTACAAAGGCGCTAAAGTTCCGCCAATACATTCGTGAGCACGTTCGACAGAAGCGAGTCCCATTGACTCGCGAAAACTGTGAGAAGTATTGGATGGGAGAATTGCAGAAGGAATTNCACGAAGCGGAAACCTTCTGAAGAGCTGACACAGATGTCTGCTTCCAAATCACACACAAGCGTCCGTTTTTCGGATTGGGANTTATCTGCTAGCATCGCAGATGCGATNNCTTCGAAGGGCTGGGAGTTTGCCACACCNATTCAAGCTGAATCGATTCCACTNTCCATGCAAGGCCGCGATATTGTCGGACAAGCTAGAACAGGTTCNGGGAAAACGGTGGCATTTGGAATTCCGATTCTAGAAAATTGTCAACCCACNGGGAGTCTTCAGGCATTGGTACTCTGCCCAACTCGTGAGTTGGCAACACAAGTTAGCGAAGAAATGCGATGGTTGCAAGGAGACAAGGGTCTGAATCTGATTACCGTTTATGGCGGTACAGATTTGGAGAAGCAGGCCAAAANCTTGGACTCGGGTTGCGATATCATTGTGGGTACGCCTGGGCGAGTCATCGATATGACGAAACGTGGNCATATCAATTTGGAAGGGATTACACACTTTGCTCTGGATGAAGCNGACCGGATGCTTGACATGGGTTTCTTCCCAGACATCCGCTGGTGCTTGGAGCGATTGACAAGTCGTCAACAAACCTTGCTTTTTTCTGCCACATTCCCTCAGGAAGTCTTGGAAGTCGCCTCCGAGTTTATCACAGACGCAGAACATGTCATGAGCGATGATTTNGATGTTGAAGTACCAGAGATTGATCAATTCATGGTCCGNATTGGACGNGCCAACAAACTNTGGGTTCTTGGGCGAATCATGGTNAACTTGGAGAAGGATGATCAAGTCATCATTTTTTCAAACACAAANCGCATGGTCGACCTCTTAGTACAGCGACTGGACCGGCACAAATTCTCNGCGACAGGACTCCATGGGGANATGGCTCAAAACAAGCGAGAGAGAATCATCAATGATTTCCGAGATGGGAAAACCAAGATCGTTATCGCNACGGATGTTGCTGCACGAGGNTTGGATGTTGATGGGGTGACNATGGTCATCAACTACGACATCCCAGACGATTCGGAATCATATGTACATCGAATTGGTCGTACCGGGCGTATGGGACGTAAGGGTACAGCTTGGTCATTTGTTTCTGGTGAAGATGCACCGAATATGACGAAGATTATCTCGACATGGAACATGGTTATCGAAGAAGTTGAGGCCCCAGAACTTCCTGATGGAGTCANTCGAGANCCTGTTCGCAAGCAAATGGACTGGGGNGAAAGTGCAGATGTNTTCGGCATGGTGCCCATTCGACTGTTTACACCTGAAACATCAAAGTTGNGAATCCATGATTTTGTGCGTGAACAAGCACGCTTACCNGATTTNGCCATTGGTAAAATTGTCGCAAACGGNACCAGTGCTGTNGTTGAAATTCANCGTGAAAAAGCCCAGCATACCATNGATGCTCTGAAAGGAAAATCAATGAGTGGAACAGAACTCAATGTGCAAATTGCCAATTGACTACTCTTCTTCCCNCAATTCGGCGACTTCAGNTTTGATTTTNACNATNGAAATCATTCCTANGAGGCCCGCAAAGAACCAGCCACGAACGGAACGATCCCANACATTATCCCAAATTTTCATTTGCTCAAAGCATGGTGCNCCATTACTGTCGATATATCCNTCCATGTCATCGTATCTACAGTCTTCAGCGACACCCTTGAATTTTAGATTCTCATCGTTTATTGCAACTTCATAGGTCGACCAAATGGCCAACAGGGCACAAAGNGNCAAAGCAATNAAGGANATTTTTGGTAGCGTNTTTCGCACTTNTAAATGTCGGTACTTCTTGAGGTCTGAAAGGGTTGGAATTCCTTTCTTATCACGTAATCCGTTCCGTTCCAACATAATGAACCATATGAACCAGAATACTACGAGCAGAATCAGGAAACCTTGCTGGAAAATGAATTCGTGCATTTCATTCATTTCTGCCTCGCCATATTGCATCCCGATGGGATATAGCGCCATCAANCGTAGGAAGTTGACGAATTGTACAATGAGAACCATTCCAATTAGAGACCGATTCCGAATCCGTTGTTGAACGCCCGGGGTTAGCAGCATGAGTGTCCCCAGAAACATGACTTCGTGTACCCCAGCACATTCAGCATCGATATACAATGGGACTTCTCCGTTGATGAACCCTGAACCGAGTAAATTGACTCCTGTCCAAGATTGTGAGGGTCCATGGAATACCAGCTCTGCTGAGCCTGGCCAGATAAGATTTGAACAACCCGACCAAAGCCATGCCAACAACACTTGTAGAGGCTCTAGACTAGCGTCTGGCTCTGTAGCCCACCAGTAGACGACTTCAACCAGGACAAGTGCCATCGGAATACGGAGGTAACCATACGCCATTCCACCGACTTCTGTCCATGAAATATCCGCCTTCGTTTTCTGCCGTCGGCTATCTCGCACGATTGTCGTAGTGCCCCTTCCGGCTTCAATCCCTCCCTCCGAAACCCCCGTCGCATTGAAGTTAGGGTGGTGTTCCCCCAACACCATGGNTGNCATTGAAATCCACTTCACACTCGATGTCCTCAGTTTCCACTGNCCGGTTCCTGTGCATGAAACAAAGCGANCATTGTCAACCATGACAGNAGGNCAGGTACTGTTGGTAATGACAGATGANCCGGAAACCAAGATGGATATTCCAGCACTCTTGAATAGAAGTGGCGATTCGTTACTNACAGTAGTTGAGGAAGCAGGTGAGTATCACTACTACATTCGAAAGGAGGGTTCGCATGTCAAGAATTGTTGAGAAAATCGATGTACCTGCGGATGCAAAATTGCCCACTGCACATGGCGAGTTCCGAATCCGAGTATTCCACGATGAAAATACAGGATTTGATCACGTTGCGTTGACCNTGGGTGAAATGGATGGCCCTGANCCTGTCTTGGTGCGAGTACATTCCGAATGCCTCACTGGTGACGCTTTTTCCTCATCACGATGCGATTGTGGNCCACAACTTGAAGCAGCTCTCAAGACAATTCAGAGTCATGGTTGGGGGTGCCTTCTGTATTTGCGTCAAGAAGGACGTGGGATNGGCCTTCATGCGAAAATCCAGGCCTACAACCTCCAAGATCAGGGTGCAGATACGCTTGATGCCAATTTGATGCTCGGTCACCCTGCCGATGCCCGAGATTACACCATCGCTGCCGAGATGCTGAATGCAGTAGGAATCNCCGATGTTTGTTTACTCACAAACAATCCCGATAAGGTTGAGTCATTGCAGAATTTGGGTATCACAGTTTCACAAAGGATGCCATTGATTGTTGGAGTAGTTGCTGAAAATCGCGNGTACTTGCAAACCAAAGCCAATCGAATGGGCCACGAAATCGATCNAAACGAGCTGGAAATCGATTAATGGGGCCGCGACCGGGAGTTGAACCCGGGGTGGCAGAGCCACAATCTACCGTCCTAACCACTAGACCACCGCAGCCACGATGTAAAACGGCGACTTAGGCTCGGTATTTCAAGCAAGCGCCCCCGTTCGCTACCGATTTTTTCTCNCACGNGTAGGCGTGGCATTGAAGGACGTACNCGTCAGCGCAAGTCCATGGGCAGAAGTAATCTCNCGGTTCTGCTGGTAATCCTACTGTTNGGTTCAATGGTNCCTTTNACTGCGGATGCCGATACAGTCATCCGATCAGAAGATGTTGATNTGTTCCCCCTTGGTTCGTTTGATGACGCCTCTGAATGGACGGTTTGGAGTAATAAGGCGTATAGCGAGGAAGNCGCTGAATATTCAACTTCCATGATTGCCGACGGTCGTTTGTCNATGACGCATGANAGACCTGCCAATTACAATGAGATTACCGCTTGGNCAACCAATTCNCCCNCTGGAGACAACCTCTCCATCGGGCAGCCTGATTGCTTTAAGCCAGCGACNAGTCCAGTTTGTGACAATGATTTGGATGGCGATTCCGACGGAGGATATTCATGGTCAAAGGGGCCAGTGATTGAGCTGAATGNTTTCNTCCTNGATNCAGGTAGTGGCCTTGAAATCGTCAATGTNTCTTTGGCNGTCGCATTCAGGGTNCCTGACGCTCTACAGCAAGACAGTATCCAATTCATCGTTGANTCTAATGGGACCCAGAGCCTTGTNAAAACATACGCACATACCATGGGTGAATTGAATCACATGAACTACAANACTCGGGTCTTTTCACTTGACTCGATTCAGTCATGGACTTGGGANGAGTTNTCGAATTTGAAAATCATCCTTGATTATGTTTCAGTTGGAGAATTCGATGACAGTGAATTGCAAATTGATGCAGCAGGGCTGATTGTCAAACATCTCCAGCCATGGGGGACCTTTGAGTTGGCCAAAGCCTCACATTCTGTTTCGTTTGANGATTTNCCGGTTATTNAAGCAGATTTACAGGCNGGNCAACNANCTGATGTTACCCTGGCTCCCTGTGGTTTGCAAAGAGATGGCCCAATCAATGGCCAATGGGTAACAGAGCCGATGCAACTTCCCCATGGGCAAGATTGGGGGCGNTTCCATCCAATGGTCGACTATGGNAACTCAACTGAAGGCNCAGTCATCTGGAAAATTTCATTCTCNGATGATGCAGATTCTTGGTCTACACCTGCNGATATTCTTCCAGGTTCATTGATTGGTGATNTCGGNCAATACATACGTTTTCACGCCACCTTAGATGATGGNTGTATCGAAGCGGTTCTNGTNGACATTAACAACCCGACACTGACAATTCAAGGACAAATNATCGGAGAAATCCACTCTTTGGTTGGTGCATTATCAAAGCTACGAATTGCAATGAATGGTGTGGAAATAGCTAGTATCAACATTACGAGTGGCTCATTCAATCACAGCGTGTCNGTAGGNCATCTGCTCTCNCCAGGAGGNGGTGAAATCGAAGTNGGTCTTTCTGCAAGATTCCATTGGTCTAGTCAGGGTGAATCNGAAAGCATCGTAATCCAAGTTGATGATNTCTCAATCACTGGTGGTTTCCTGATTGAATGGGATCGTNANCCCGTATGTGAGGCNCAGTCNGACCAATTNTTCGATGAAGATGGTGGAGGNCGACTTCTTGAATTCNTTTANACTTGCACAGATGATTTGACCAGTAACAGTGAACTTCAGGTTACTGCAACTAGTATTGATTCATCAATNNTAGATGCGAGTTTCGTAGATGGTCAAATCCGATTGCAACCTNTTGCCGATGCATTTGGNCAAACAACAGTTGAANTCACAGTTCTCGATGAACGACAAAATGCNTGGNTGGATTCGATTGAGGTTTTTATCTCTGAAATTGATGANGCGCCTGAAATGGATTCTTTACCNGTTGAGTTAACCATGGAATTGAATCAACCTTTGTCCTTTGCATTCTCTTTCTGGGACCGNGATACCCCCTCTTCGCAACTCGACATNNAAATCACGCCTGAATGGGCGACATTCTCTGGAGGNGAGATTATTTTTGACCCCAATCAATTNGGCCGTCAAACGGTGACTGTAAGTGTCACAGATGGTGTCAATACGATTGAACAGAGCACAGATTTAATCGTGACACAACGGGCAGATTTATGGGTTCAAAGTATTGATATTCTTAATCAAAATACGGGNGACTCAACCGTTGCTGAAGGCAATGAAATTGCGATCTACGTCTATGTCCGAAACAGTGGCCATAGTATTGCCCAACCCGTTACNATNCGTTGCTCTGTTAATGGGCAAACATTTGGTACNCCACAGATTGCAATGATGTCACCAGGAGATTTGAGTCCTGCAGTTTGTGACGAATGGTANCGATTGGATGTCCAGCCTGGAGAAGTAAACCTCGAAGTTGAAATTGACTGGACCGGGGATATTGATGAAACCAATGAAGTCAACAATATCTGGTCGGGGACTATTGTCGTAAACCCGGTACAGTCCGAAATGGGGGACTCCTCTAATTCGGATGGNGTCCTCAGTGCTTACAGTTCCTATCTTTGGATCGCAGTANTTTTACTTGGTCTACTTGGAATCTTAGTNTTCATGTATGGTCCNAATCAAATACAGAAGATCGAATGACGATTTAATCGTACAATAATGTCCGTATGGGCTGATAATGCGAAAAATCGCCTGAATGGTTATACAGGGTCGTCTCATCTAAGGAACGTTCCCGCAATGATTGGTGCTCCAATCGGGGGGTGGGAACGGGGTGGTGTAACACATGGCGAAATTGAAGATTCGACTCGAGTCGGAAACTTGGATTTTTGAGGAATACGAGCAGGCATAATTCTGTTCAATCCTCATTCTGGGCTTTTTTTCCAAGCCTTTGGATAAGTTTCTGGTGGTAGGAAGACCAAATCTGGTCTTGCAACTTCACCACTATCCATCTCTGTAATCATTTCTGTACGCGTCAGCATTGAAGCCATGGATACCAGTTCACCCTTCAGGGTCAGCAATCGAACTGAATCGCCCCGCTCTAGATCCTCATCGATCGCAACGACTCCTGGGCGCATCAATGGAGCACCGTGAGCAATTGCACCTGCTGCACCGTCTTTGACAATCACTGTAGGCAAATCGCTCACAAGAGACTCGATGGGGGCGAGAATTTTCCGCATAGCTTGTTCTTGCCCTTTCTCTCTCCAAAGCCATACAGCATCCTTCAATTCCTGTAGGGTTACACAATGTGATTCCATGAATCTGCCCGATTGGGTTCGTCTCAATTCCTTCAATTCTACTGGGTGGCCAAGGAGCAACCCTAGATCACGCGCTAATGTACGAATGTAAGTCCCAGCTTCACAAGTCACTTGTATGGCCGCATCTCGCCCATCGACTTCAAGCAATACCGTTTCCATTTTTCGACTTCGGACCTGTATTTTTACCGCGGAAATTTCAGGAGGGACATTGTAGACTTGTCCACACATTTGTGCAATTGCTCGTTCAAGAGCCTGTTCATCAAATTTATTCGGCGCACGGAGCACTCCAACATACGTCTTGTCATGACTGAGCACTTTCTTTGCCAATCGCATAGATCGACCAGACAAAAGTACCAATACACCGGTTGCAAACGGGTCGAGAGTACCCCCATGCCCTAACTTCTCAAGGCCCAATATATCACGGGCCCAAGCCGAAACTTGGTGGCTGTTCGGACCTTGAGGTTTATCGATGACTATCATTCCAGCTTCAAGTAACTCCTCTATTGTGCGTTCAGATGGAGAACAACCATGTGCATTGGATGTTTTTGCATCGTTATCAATCGTAATCACAAATATTCCTCCAAGTGTTCAAGCGCGACAGTAAGAACTTGTTCTGCATCGAGTGAATCTGCTTCAATGATGCATGTGTAGGGTTCCTTTGAATCGATATCGATGTTATACAACTGCTTGTACCTAGAAGCATCATATTGCATTCGCTCGCGAATTAACGCCAATTGCGATAATTCAGCACCCCCTTCACGATTTACGACTCGAATCGCACGTACTTCTTCACTGACCTCAACCCAAATTCGAGGACAAATGAGGTCATGTTTGAATGCCCACCAGCCAGCCAGACGACTTTCGATAACTTCGGGACTGGCATCAGACAACATCACACTCGTCAACATCTCGTCCAATTTTTTGTCGACAGATTCATCTTCAACACAATATTCCCCAAATGCTTCCAAGCTCATTCCCTTGGATGCAGCCGTATCTCGAAAAATCTGTCCACCATTCAGCATCTTCCAATTCAATTGATCACACAGCCCACTCACCAGTGTGCTGGTGCCAGAGCCCGGGTGGCCACTGATGGTCACACGTGCCGGCAGAGCTCACCGCCTCCACTCATCCAAACAAACTTGGCATCGGTACCTACCGGAATCAGTTCTAATCACTGAATCTCCGCCACATGAGGGGCAGAGTACACCTTCAAGTGTCCGACCTCGAGCATGTGTCTGCACAACTTTTTC
>NZXM01000028.1 GCA_002701965.1 Methanobacteriota archaeon
ATGGGATATTCTTCAATCATCTTGGCAATCAAGAGCGAAAGAAACCCAACATCGTCTACATCCAACACAGCAGCATCGCCACAACAATGCCCTCCATTCCATGATTCCTCACCATCACCAAATGCACCACTTCCTTCAAATGCAATACCTTCTGGATGAACTACAATGATTCCTTTTTCATCTGCAAATTCTTGCAGCCCTGTGATGTTTCGCATTTCGAAAGCGGATGCAGACCACCCATGAAGTTCAAACAACACTGGGACAGAAGAAGACGCATTCACACTTTCAGGGATATATGTCAACCAGCAACGCTCCCATTCATCAAACTCCAAACACTCATACTGGTTAGGATTGGGCCTCTCGATTTCATCAGAATAATCAGATAGAAAATCTCCATTCACATCAGAGTTATTCGATTCTAAACAACCAACGGTGAAACTACAAATCAATAACAGAACAAGGCAGTAAGCTGCACTCACTCTGCCCATATTGCTCGGATATCCGGTTCAGAATTAAGTTGACCGTTTACGGGTTCATCAGGCGAGTGAACCCATCGGATCCCAAGCTGGGAGGACAATAGGTTCTGTTTCTAGACCTGCAAGCATTTTCTCAGTAAGGTATTCTTTGGGTGCAGCGATTTCAAACATATATTCGTCATACCATGAATCATTCATGGTGTAGTATCCCTTTTGTCCAGAGTCATCTCCCCATGAATTTTCAACGCGCCATCGACGGGGCTTACCGTCAACAACGTCTACGCCAGTAAACAACATTGCGTGGGTCATCATTGTCTGGCCATGTCGCAAACGATTTTCCTTGTCCATGCCATATTCAACACCGTACAAGCCGCTGACATTGAACAGGTCAGCATCCCAATAGCCACCTTTTCGATCCATTTCCTTCCCAACATCACAGCCCATCCAAACGGGTAATCCATCTTCCAGTAACTTCTGGGTGACCGCCTTCATTTCTTCACTGGGTACATTCAGATAGACCACGGGTGGTCCTCCAGCAACATTCTGCAGATAGTCAACCGTGTAGGTTTGATAGTAGACATTGCGAGGATCGTTGACGATGCAAACATAATTTCTCCAATCGATATCAACATATTCTGAAGCAAATTGTTTTGGGGTCATCTCACCCTTGCGATGGAACTTGTCATCCTTGTCTCTCCATTGCCAATCAAAGCTTTTTGGGGGTGTACCCAAGTGGATGCAGAGCATGTTCCAAATGTCTGAGACACGCTTTTCCTTGTGCGCTCTAGCCTCTTCCAGACTTCCACCATTGTTGAGGATTGCACGTAGTTCACAGGCTGAGCTTCGCAGGATATTTTTGAGTTCCATGTTCATCCATCGAGTAGCGCTACTGGTATGCGATTCTGGATAAACAGATTTGGGCACTAACCCATATTTTTCAATCAGGTTCATGGCCATATTCCATTGCCCACCATCGCCGATTGGGTCTGAAAGTAGGAAGTGAATGGTTCGGTCATCTACGGGTCGATCAGCGGTATCAATCATCGCTTCGAGTAAATGATTGGAGCGCTCAAATTTATCCCAAAAGTGAATATGAGCTTGGCTAAACTCAAAATTCTTGACATTCATTTTCTTCATTGCCCCGACGCGAAACAGGTTCAGGGCCGCGAAAAGCCAGCATCGCCCACTGCTCTTTTGTGAGGTTACTTTCCAATCATCCAATTTGGTACTGAAAGTATTGGCCGTGTCTTGGATGATACTTCGATTTAGAGCCAAACTGGGCAACTGTACGCTGGTCACAGCATTCTGTGCAACTTTGTTTGCGGGATTTGTATCGAACGCTTTCCGTAGTGCCTGTATCTGTTCATCCGTAATCGTCATTCCCATTGACTCACCGAGTCATGGACATTCGCGAAGACGCTTAGTCATCACGCTTGGCGATTAACGCAGCCGTGAGTCCCACAGCAATGGTGGTAAACAGGGCTGGAGCAGGTAACTTTTCGTCAGGCAAGACGACAGTCTCGGGGCAGTTGTTACCTCCACTGTCTTCTCCAGATACCCAACAGTCAGACCAAACCTTGCCACCTTCAGAAAATCCACCTTCAGGGAACTTTTCATCGTCACCGTTTGGATAAGTAAGAATCACATCGTAGTTGACATATGAGTGGGTATCAACTGGCGTGATTGTGCCGGTCCAATTTCCATCTGCACCACTCATCGCGAATTTCTCCGGCGGGTTACATACACCACTATTGATACATTGCTGAACAGTCCATTCGACGGTCGTACCATTTTCTGCTGCGGCACTATTCAATGTGACATCGATGACAAAGTCGACTCCATCAGTAGAAATTTCAGGGACTGCTATCGATTCAATCGGAGTTCCTTCGACTTCGATAGTTCGATTTACTCCAGGATCATCAGCAGCGGTTGCAAATGGCAAGCACATCGACAACACAACAATGAGCACAAGCATGCGTCGCATCATACCCCGTCCTTACACTGGCCATTGAAGAAATCTCCCCCTCGAATCCCACACAGCCCGCAAATTGACAGACCTCGATTTTTGGCAGTTTTTGCTCTATTCTAGGGGTTCCGCTCAATAACTATGAGTGCACGCGGCCGCCTATGGCACAAGGCACGGTCAAGTGGTTCAATCACAAGAATGGTTACGGATTCATCGAGCGAGAAGGCGATTCAGATCTCTTCGTTCATATCACGAACGTTGAAGGAAAAATTGTCGATGGCGATTCAGTGGAGTTTGATTTGGGTGAAACCGAGAAGGGACCCAATGCAATCAATGTCCGCAAAATTGGCGGCGAAGAAGAGTAATTACAACTCCAATTCCCACAACTCATCACCAATGTGATGAAGCATCTTGACGGCTTTACCCTTGGTAGCCGCCACCATTTCATTGGAGCCCATAGTTGCCCAACCAATTGCCAACGGTTTTCCATGAGATTGATCACGAATCCAAATCAAGTCGCCCTCTTCAATTGTCTCACACGCGCTATGGATTCCAGCCGCCATGCAATCGGCACCATTCATGAGAAACGGGATTGCTCCATGGTCGACTTCACACCACTTGTGATTCGGATTCCATGCCAACACCCCGCGTAGTGTGGGGAACGCAATGACCTCATGTTCAGGACTCTCGACCTCCATTCCCAACGGAGATTTGTCGACAATTAGCAGATTCCATGGACCAAATGTTGCGGTTTCAAGGAAAGCATTCGACAGGTCGGTATCTACACCCAATGGTACGGTTAATCGCTGAATCAATCCCTTGATTTTCTTGTGGCGAACAGGTTTTCGGGCCTTGAGCTTCCAGTCCTTCTTGGCCACGATTGCAACGAGGCACTCNCACTCCTTGAATTCTCGCCTACNATTAACTGTAGGGTTNATAAGGGTCGAGAACATCTCTTGATTCATGTGTGATTTATTTGCAATGAGCTGTAACANTGAAGACCGAGCAACNAGAAGCCTACCTCGTTTCGCAAGATATGCGACGAGAAATCCGCATGGATGGGGATTGGGTTGGTATGAAAACGGCGAAGCCAGAATTGAGCGTGAGCCCTGTCGCGCCGACCTCTCAGAACGATTCTACGATTCAATCGAAAAAGCCCGTTCGACCAATATGATTGCCCACGTACGCTATGCAACACATGGCGAGTTAAACACCTGCAATTGCCATCCATTCAANCGCGTTTATCGTGGTCGAGATTGGATTTTTGCGCACAATGGTTGGGTCAACGATGCTGAAGAACACCCTTTGGCTGAAGGAGATACTGATTCAGAACAAATCTTCAACCAAATCATGGATGAAGTCGAGAATTATCAGAATCGTGGCTCAATTCGAGGGACCTATCCTGCCTTGAAGCATGCGATAGGGACTGTTTTTGAGCGATATGGTGAACACATCAATCTTAATTTGTTCATCAGTGATGGCGAAATGCTCTACGTATTCCATCACTATCCAGGGAAGCCAGTTTATCTCGTCAGACGTTCAAAGGAGTATGGAAATGCGGCACTGGTATCAACGCGTGAGTTGAGTGGCGAATCCTGGATTGAAGTTGAAGCGGACCGGCTACTTGTACTCGATCGCGGTGAGGTATTCGTATATTCAAGCCCGCTGATTTGATGATGAATAGTCACTTCGGCTATTCATGGCCAGTATCTGGTGCGCGCTTCGTACCTTTGATGAACATGCCAAAGAAATGGGTGGNGAAGCNCTTCAATCACCACGATTCTTCCTCAAACCATCGGGGTCATTGGCTGAACCCCCAATCGGTTGTGAACTTGTCCTCCCACCCCATATTCACGAAGCCCATCACGAAGTTGAACTCGTCCTCAGATTGGGCGAAGATTTAGTTTGCTCAAAAATTGCGGTTGGACTTGACTTGACCGATCGTGAAACTCAGAAGGTTGCCAAGGCTGAAGGCATGCCTTGGACACAATCCAAGGGATTTGCAAATAGTGCAATCGTTGGTAATTTTTGTGAACCCCCGGTTGGCCTGACCCATCTNCGACTTGAATTGGCGATCAATGGCGAACCTCGTCAAGAAGCATCGATTGGCGAAATGAGTTTCTCACCTCTCGATTTGATTGAAGCCCTNTCAGTNTGGGCNCCTGCANAATCTGGGGATTTACTGTTCTGTGGGACNCCTTCAGGTGTAGGTCCTATGCNNNGTGGAGATCAAATCCAAGCACGCTTACTAAGCGAAGATGGGACTGTTCTATCTGAACTCGATTTCNATCTTGCCTGATCATGGAGGNACGGATTCGTGCATGTTGAGTACAGCCCGNGCTTTGTCCATGTCATCGACAGAGAANGCCAATTCAGTTGCACCTTGGATNCTTGACAAGACGTAAATCGATGTGATACTGACTCCAGCATCACCAAGACGTTCAGAAAATTCAGCCAAGGCACCAGGCTTGTCTGGCATNGATTGAGACAGCAATTGTGTNGTNGNGNAANTNATNCCCAATGCGTTTAGTGCGATTCGTGCTTCAGTAACTTGGTCGGTCACAATTACCACGTTGGTATCAATAGCACACATTGTCTCAATATTGATTTCATGATTCGCAAATTCACGACTTACCAAGGCCAACTGTCCTGCTTCATCATGCAGCTCAATTTTGAATTCTAAACGCCCTTCTCCCATGGTTCTCACCAGTTTAGGCGGGTCGTGTTTTGGCTATTTACCCACCGCAACGGGAAAATTATCCAATCGCGCTCTTGAAATAAGGGAAGCAGGTCGCCCGCTTCCCAGAGGGAAGACGATGGCACACTGGCACGGTATTTCACGACGCAAGTCATCCGGTGGTCGGCTCAAGCGACCAAGCAGTTATCGAGGCAAACGCCGAACCGAAATTGCATCNGAAAAGCAATTCACCATGATTGGNGCNACAAGTCGCAAAAATTACCGCAAGCGTGCAGGCTCTCAAACAGTGCGTGTTCTGTTTGATACTGTAGTCAACGTTGCAGACAAGAAGACTGGAAAAGTCATGCAAGCCACCCTCAGTTCCGTATCCGAAAATGCTGCAGATCCCAACTTCGTCCGNCGNAACATCATGACAAAGGGCGCAGTAGTCGAGACTGACAAGGGACGTGTTCGAATTACCAGTCGGCCTGGCAGTCACGGCGTCATTAATGGCGTTCTGCTAGAGTGAAGGTTGACATCTGAGGACGTCTCCGGAGTCTTGGAGGCANNGAAATGGCCAATCATCCNGACCGAATTGTCGTGTGGCCAGGATACTTCGATTCNAAGACCAGTCGTCGTTCNGGACGACGGGTNTCCAAAGATCGCTCTGTAGCNAATCCAACACTCGATGGTTTGGCNTATGCTNCTCGCAATGCAGGTATCAAGAAGATGAAGCGNGAAGAAGGTGTGAGTCANCCNNCACGNCCTTCAGAAAAGGAAGGTCGCTTATGGATTTCAATCAAGGATGCACAATCTGCAACAGGCACAGATTCCAAAGAGGGAGTCTTACAAGCGATTGGAAGTGCTTGGAACAGTCAACAATCCGAAGCCAAGGCTGCNGAGAAGGCGGCCAAANTCAGTGGACCAAAGACAGGTGANAAGCGAGGTCGAAGTCAACGCAAGTCATTCAAAGGNGCGAANGGCAGCAAACCAAGTGAACGTCGTAAGCGACGAAAATGAACAGTTGATAAAACAATAAATCGATTTTTGTTCGAAGATTCATGAGCGAAAANAATGNGTTCAANTTGNTCGTCACCAATCAAAGCAATACTGAAAGAATCATCCGTGCAGTGATTGCTGNAATCCTCATCATTGCTGGATATTTTGTGGGCTCTCCCGTGTTTGAGGTAGGCTTGATGTTGGCTGGAGTNCTAATTTTCAATGCAGTNTCTGGTAACTGCTACATTTACCGAATGTTTGGGTTNAGNACATGNCCNCTNCCNGATGCNGAATGATNAACTCAATCGAAAGCATTNGGAAGATACGTCCATCGTATACCATCTGGGTCTATTCCAGCATAATGCCCCATGATTCTGGGTTCATTGGCAACCTTNTGATGGTAGTTTAGTAGATTGGTATAACCTGAAATCATCGAGGCATCTAGTCCGTCATAATTACCAGAAAACAATCCAAACAGTTCGACAAATAGCTTGAGATCTGCGATGCTCATTTCATCAGTACCTGCAGCCCATCCTGTTGCGGATTCGGATATTTTGCGCTCTAACATTGCAAGACTTCTCGTCCCCCGTCCATCTGGCGAGAACAATTTCTTCCGAATTTGGATTCTTTCTTCTACATCTGAAATTCTGTATGTGTCATCTAGAAGTCCACCAAAAGGCAACATCCCATCGATGAATTCGTCGACCTTTGCAGCCTGATACGGATCGCTTGGAACCAAGCCTGCCGCCTTACCCACAAATCGAAGAATGGCTGAGGATTCTGCAATGGTACCTTCAGGAGTTTGCAAAACAGGCAACATATCCCAAGGTAAATCACCATTATTCTTCATGATCTCAAATCGAACACCATTCACTTCGACATTCTCCCATTCAAGCTCAGAAAGGGCGAGTGCAACCCGACTGGCTTCTGCTCGACCAGGGACTCCAAAGTACACCAATCGCAACATGGCTACCACATTCACTATTCAATTGGAATGGGAACTTCTCTCATCCATCCAAATTCATCAGGGTCAACCTGCGTTTGAATACCCGTCAATGCGTCGTACAATTCTCGGGTTACGGGGCCCACTTCATTGTTGCAATACATGGTACAAACATCCCCATGGCATATCGAGCCAATGGGGCTGATGACAGCAGCCGTTCCCGCACAGAAGCATTCGTCGGCTTGTAATGCAAATTCAATATCGATTTTTTCTTCACAAACTTCGTAGCCTTTGCTTCGAGCCAAATCAACAATGGATGCGCGTGTAATTCCAGGCAAGATGGTGCCCGTCAATTCGGGTGTATAGACAACGTTGTCTTTTACACAGAAGAAATTGGCAGCACCGACCTCCTCAACATAGCGGTGTTCAACAGCATCGAGATAGATGATTTCTGCAAATCCTTCTTTCTTGGCGCCCTTTGAGGGCATCATACCCGGTGCATAGTTTCCGATTGCTTTGACTCCACCCGAACCACCAGGGCATGCTCGGTGATATTCATCGCTGACCTTCAGAGAAATTGGATGCATTCCACCTTTGAAGTAAGGTCCCACAGGACAGACGTAGATCATGAACGTGTATTCTGGAGCGGGCGAGACTCCAAGGATGGCGCCAGTTCCCCACAACACAGGGCGAATGTACAGTGCGCCTTTGCCGGTTGGCGGAACCCAGCGAGCATTGGCGGCGACTACAGATTCAACCGCATCCAGAAACATTTCTTTGGGTACAGGCGGCATCCCGAGTCGCTTGGCTCCAGATTGAAGTCTTGCAGCATTCCGCTCTGGACGGAACAAAACGATGCCACCGTTGACACTACGCTGGGCCTTCATTCCCTCAAACAATCCTTGGCCGTAGTTTAGAACACCTGCCGCAGGGGAAATGGTGATGTCTCCATAAGGCATCATTTCGCCTTTGGTCCACTCTTCGCCTAATTTACACTTGGCGACGTACATCGTATCCGTCGGGGTAAATGAGAACGTCAGCGCGTCCCAATCGATTTGCTCAGACACCATTCCACCCCTTCGTTAAGTTGTCAACGAAGGGGGTGGTTCTCAACCATTGCGCCTGCAATTTCTCAGTTCAATCACGGGGGACGCATACACAGAATTGAAAGACACCCGCTGAAATCAACCACTATGTCCGTTGAAGAGGAGGCCTGCATTGTCGCGACTTCCTACCAAGGTTCGGGTTCGCAGACTGTGGTCGAACTCTGGCTTCGCGCTCGCGAGGGACATTCCACACTCCTCTTGGTACATGGATTGCGTCCATTCTTTGAAATCGCACTTCCAGGGAAGACAGCAGAACTACCGGGCGA
This sequence comes from Methanobacteriota archaeon, assembly GCA_002701965.1. Lineage (GTDB taxonomy): Archaea > Thermoplasmatota > Poseidoniia > Poseidoniales > Thalassarchaeaceae > MGIIb-P. The sequence goes on from NZXM01000028.1 coordinate 8,434, forward strand.
CCTTGAGGAACGATTGTCGATTGTTCGTGAGGTCAAGGACATCACCCTGATTCACGAGCCCGTGGAAAAGTGGACTGATTTAGGTACAAAACTGCATTGGAAAGTCGAGGTTAGACAACCATACAATGTTCCGAAAATTCGCGANACTGTGAAGGCATTGGGNTGGGAAGTCAGCAGTGCAGACATCGTGTTTCCTCAGCGTTTACTATTGGATTTAGATTTGGGACCTCACATTNCTTGGTCGGGTGAANTATTACCCAAAGAGGGAGATATGATTCGTGACGCTGGCGGACGGGGATTGTATCCAACCGATCAAGTTGCACGTTGCCACATTGACGACCTCCGTACGATTGATGCATTTGCTGCTCCATTCATCACGTTCTCATTTGACTTGGAAACCAGCATCGAGTCAGGTAAAATTCTCTGTGCAGCCGCAGTGGTTGAGCAAAATGGTAAATCCGAAACTCATACCTTCCGTGGTGACGAGCGAGAAATGCTCGAAGGACTCACTAGATTGGTCCGTGATTCTGACCCCGATATCATCACTGGCTACAACATCGACAATTTCGACCTACCCAAAATCAAGGAGAGAATGGAAGCCCTAGAAGATCGCAAAGATCGGTTGACACGTGCCATTCTAGCAGGATGGGGGCGTGTGCCCGCAACCGAGGAAGCATGTAAGGGAGGTGGGATGCGTGGTGCACCAATTGTGCCCAACCGCCAACAGAACCGTCGATGGACATTGACTGGTCGATGCGTGATGGATGCTTGGTGGGAGGCCCGTATGACCCTAAGGCCCAAACGTGAAACCCTGAAGTTTGTCTCCGAATTATTGTTCCCTGAACGCGAAGAGTTGCGCAAGATGGATGTGGATGCCAGTCGTATGGATGAGGAATGGGCATCCCGCCCAGACGTGGTGCTGGAATACTGTGCGCAAGATGCTCTACTACCAATTGAGATTCTCGATGCGATTTCTGCTACAGCACGTAAAGAAGCACTTGCTGCTGTTGGCAAGGTCCCATTGGAAACAGCCATCATCGGCACAACCAGCCAATGGTTGGATAGTCTGGTGATTCGTCTCGCAGATCGTGAAAACATCGCAGTTCCCATGACTCGACGTGGAGGGAAATCGGATGCCATAACCGGTGGATACGTCCATGATATCGAAGGAGGTCGCTATCCATGGGTTGCTGTACTGGATTTCAAATCCATGTACCCCTCGATTATGATTTCAAACAATATTTGTCACACCACACGAGTTGATACTTCGGATGAATCCAGCGAAGTGAATCAATCGCCAAGTGGGACCAAGTTCCTCAAGAAGAGTGTGAGAGAGGGCCTGGTTCCCCGACTGCTTGAGGATTTGATGGCTCAGCGTGATGAACACAAGGCTCTGATGAAGTCAGCAAGTGATGAATCTACACGTATGTTCCATGACCAAATGCAATCTGCTGTGAAAATTCTCATGAATACGTTCTATGGGGTCTTTGCCTCTGCATTTTATCGATTTACACACCCAGACATTGGCTCTGCCATTACAGCATGGGCACGCTCAAACATCAAGAAAATCATTCATGCATTGGGGGAAGAGGGGCATCCAGTAGTCTATTCAGATACTGATTCAGTATTTGTTTCAGCTCCTGAAGAAGGCAAGGATTCTTTGGTCAAATTCGGCCATGAACTGGCCGGCCGATTTACCAAGGAAGGGGCTGAACTTGAATTCGAAAAGGGACTCTCAGTATTCTTTAGCCACGGCGCAAAAAAGCGCTATGTTGGGAGGGTGGTTTGGCCCGAGGAGGACTTACTCATTCGCGGATATGAAGTCCGACGTACCGACTCATTTGATCTTTTGAACAACACCATGATGGGCACATTTGAACGAATTCTCGACGGTGATGAAAAAGGGGCAGTGAACCACGTTCTCGGTCTGATTAAATCGGTCAAGGTAGGCGATGTCGAAGTCTCAGATCTCATCATCAGTCGTTCATGCAAAGGCAAGGTTCTCAAGGATGGTACCGTTGATTTCACTGCTGTGTATGCCAATCCAGATGGTTTGCCTTACGTCCAAGCTGCGCGAAAGCGAATAGGGCGCGGTCTCCAATTTACACCTGGCATGAAAGTCAGTTACATCGTCACAGAGTCAAGAAAGCGCCCACTAACGGTTGAGCCTTGGTTGGTGGCAGAGACGGGCGATGCTCCACCTGAACCAGATTGGAACTTCTATGCAGAGCGCTTGGCACGGGCGATGGGAAGAATTACCGAAACATATGGCTGGTCTGCCGATGATTTACTCAAAGGTAGTCGTCAACAGACATTGTTTTCATTCTGAAGCATTTGACATCCAATTTAGCGAATGGTTGATGATGGACAAACGTCCCCTTCAATTCATGCGACGCGCGACAGTGTTACTCACCACCTGCCTGTTTTTGTTCACTGCATTGGCCGGGTGCCTTGAAACGTTCTCTAGTGATTCTGCACCAACTGTATCGATGACAGTATCCCCCTCAGGGACAATCAAAGTAGGCGAAAGTGTCCAATTCACGGCTACAGGTAACGACCCCGACGGAGATCCACTTTCCTTTACTTGGAATTTTGGAGATGGAAACACTGGGACAGGACAAATGACGAACCATATATACAATTCACAGGGTTCTTTCACCGTCACATTGTGTGTTTCATCGACAGACTTTGAAGTCTGTGAAGATCGGAGTGTGACTGTAGTCGCAGCAGATGCAGCTGAACCGACAGCATCCATTGTGACCTACA
>NZXM01000063.1 GCA_002701965.1 Methanobacteriota archaeon
GTGAAGTAATTGGAGATTTGCTTTCCATTGAACCGATTCAATTTGTATCTGCGGTTGGAATATCCCTACTCGTCTTCGAAATGATTCGAATTCGGTTTGGAATTTTGATTTTTGGACAACGAGAATATGAGAAGCACCAGATTAGTGCTCTCGCATGGGGTGCGCTTTCAATTTCTGTGACCTTTGTGGCATTGCACGGTTGGTCAGGCGGGGCAGATGTCCATGAGGGTTGGTTGACCATCCCGATTGTCTTGTCATTGACCTTTGGTGATCCAGCGATGGGAGAAGCTCGGCGTAAGGGATTGGATAATCAATCTGTATTCGTAATCGGTTCATTGGTTTGCGGCATAACTTGGCTTGGATGTGCTTATTTTCTTGGGACTCCCTATTGGATGGCGATTTTGATGGGACCACTGACCACTGCTGCAGAGTGGCCTAAACTGCGATGGATTGACGACAATGCGACGATGGTCCTCATCCCTCTGGCAGTGACGATTTTACTGGCGCCATTCTTGTAATGCATCTCTTTGNCGCGCTACGTTTACAAAGCGAATTCAGGTGGCNNGNNNATGACAGCCGATTTTGAGGCNCCTCTAGAGGACGAAGCACCTGGCCAAGGCCTCTACATTTTCGCCTACCTGTTTTCGATGGCCGCTTTGGCTGTAACCATGTTCCTCTANACGTAATCCTACAAGGACAGACCACGCCTTGAAATGCGTTGACGTTTGGCGTAGTTCATGTGCGGTATTGCCGGTATCTTCGGCCCCAATGGGGATGATTCCGCACTTGCATACTCAATGGCATCTATGCTGAAACATCGCGGGCCTGATGGGATTCAATCCTGGTCGGAATCATGTGAACATGGTGGAATCGGATTGGGTCATACTCGATTATCGATTGTGGATGTCACCGGCTCTACTCAACCACTACATTCGGACAACGGTTGTGTATTGGTGATGAATGGAGAAATATACAATCATGATCATATTCGTAACGAAGAGCGAGGATATCCATTCCGAACAAAGGGGGATGGTGAATCGATTCTTGCAACTTATGCTGCTCGGCAAGATGATGTGACTTGGGTTCAACGATTGGATGGTATCTGGTCATTTGCTCTTTGGGATACCAAACGCAGTGTACTCATCCTATGTCGTGACAGATTGGGTGTCAAACCCTTGGTACGTACTCAAACCTCAGATGGAAACCTCCTATTTGGTTCTGAAGCCAAATCACTTCGGGCATATCCCCGGTATACATCGACCATTGATTTGAATGCCCTAATTGCCCGTATTGCGTTTGAGTATCCTTTGGATGAAACTACCCTGTTTGAGGACGTTTATTCCGTTGAGCCTGGCACAATCGAAACTTGGTCATTATCTGAATCAGGTGCAACATTACTACACAGTAAACGATGGACAAGTCGATTTCGTTCTAATCCAGATGATTCATGGAATCCGGTGAGAGACGCTTCCACCTTACTCGAGTCATTGACGAGTTCGGTCGCTGATCGGTTGATGTCTGATGTTCCACTGGGCATTGTACTTAGTGGAGGTTTGGATTCAGCCATGGTTGCTGCAATTTCTGACGAAGCTTCGCGACGAACTGGTTACCCATTGCCGGCATGTTGGACCGTTGCAGAATCTGAAGAGAATCCAGATTGGAAAGCGGCCGAATTGGTCTGTCAAGCTTTAGACCTAGACCATCATCAATATGTTCTCGAAGACAATGCGTTTGATACATCTCTCCCAAATTTATCTTGGCATGGAGAAGACTTGGATGTCACAGTCTTATTTTTTCAACCACTTTTTTCCACCATGTCAAAATCTGTCAAGGTGGGGTTGTGTGGACAGGGTGCAGATGAATTACACGCTGGATACCCGAGGTACAGAGACTTAGAAAGTCACCAGCGCTTAATCCATTCAAGACTTGATGCCTGTGAACATCCTTTCGCAAATCGATTACGAGAAGGAATCATTGACAACTCCGGTTGGCGTGGTGAACACAATCCGAGTACGGCATTTTCTGATTTACAGTCTACACTGGATTACGAAGTGAATCACGGGCAATTGACGAATTTTCAGTTGCGTTTGGTCGATCGACACAGTATGGCACATGGATTGGAAGTTCGTGTACCATTCCTAGGGCAATCCCATGTTGGTGCATCCTCAATGCTTCCAATGACCTGGAAACTCCCAAATCATACTGAAAAGGCCGCTTTACGTGCTGCTGCTAGTTTGACTAGATTGCCAAAAGAAATCGTGGAACGTCCGAAAATGCCTGCAGGGCGTGCAACTTCTCCGACCATGATTGACAATTTGTTAAGTGAATTGCATGGACATGCATTAGAATATGCGAATGATATTCCTGAATTAGTAGGGATGTTCAATGGTCAGCCTGAAATCTCGTTGGGATTGCGACTGTTCCGTTCACTGCACATTACAGACGGGGGATTTGGCCGTGAAGGAAAGGATTTGATGACATTGTTAGAGGACGTGGGCTAATGTCGTATCTCGGTCCAGATATTCTCGCCGAACTCGAATCAAAAATTGTCGAGAAAGAAGATGAAATCAAAGANTGGTTTGCACAAAAAAGGGCCCAGTTTGAAATGCCAATTTATGGTTCAGTCGATATCCGTGATGCCAATTGGAAAGTTGCAGTCGTCGATGCCAATCAATATCCTGCTGGATTCAACAATTTACGAGATGGCGACATTGGTCAACATTTCCGAGCAGCCATCGGTGACGTAAAGCATGTACACATTTGGCCTGAGGCTCACACACGAAATCCTGCCTATGATGCGCATCTGGATTCCCTATCCTCAATCTTGGAGGTTGAGGGATATGCGGTGACTGTCGGTATCCTCGAGCAAAATGGTAGTGACCCTGTGAATATCGGGGGGGCGATTCCTGACTTGATTCTCCTCAACAATGATCTGACAGATGGGCCACTCCCTGACCTTGGAATCACCGTCTTGCCATCTCCAAAAATGGGTTGGTATCAGCGTCGGAAATCGGCACACTTCAGAGCGATTCAACCACTGATTGACGAAATATCTGAATTGCTTGAGATCGACCCTTGGCTGTTGTCAACACAATGGTTTGTCTCTGAAGGGAAGTGTTTGGACAAAGACACCTGTCGCACATTGTTGGCTGCTGAAGCCGATGAATTCTTGGCCAATCTACAAACAAAATATGACCAATATGGAATTTCAGGCACACCTACTATTTTCGTGAAAAACGACTCTGGGACCTTCGGTTTGGGTATCATTGAGATTACCTCGGGAGATGATTTGCTCGAATTGTCGAATCGTAAGTTGCGCAAGCTCACATATGGAAAAGGAGGTACAGAAGCAGAGGATTTCCTCTTACAAGAGGGAGTTCCAAGTGCACTTTCTTGGCAAGGAATGGTTGTCGAACCTGTTGCCTATTGTGCGAATGGGCGTGTCGGTGGCTGGTTTTATCGGGCGAATGCCAAGAAAGGGGAAATGGCCAATCTGAACAGTCCTTCATCTGTATTTATTCATCCAGATGAAATTGATGATGTCGCAATTGAATCAAGGCGTAACCATTGGCACATGCTCGTCGCGGAGATTGCCATGCTTGGCATCGCGATTGAAACAGCTTCACTCTAATTCATCACTCGTCATTTCGGGTGGTTCATCCATACCCATGATTTCGTAATTTGAGGGGAACAGTGCGACCATCACTCCAGCGATTCCAACCACAAGTGCCCACCAGAACATTTGGTAAGCGATTGCCATTTCTAATGCAATGGCAACCAATAGGAGTCCACCCAGGTTTGAAATCCAAACCAGGCGCTTGAATGTGGCCAATCCTACACCTTTCGTGGTTCCAGACATTGATTCTGGGCCAAATTCTGCGCCAAATCGGATTGGATTATCATCTGCCATGTTTACTACCTCCACATTTTTCTTACATCAAACATTGTCATCGGTCAATCATGATAATCGCGTCGGTTGGACAGGCCAAAACACATAGTCTACAACCTGTGCATGGATCCCTCAATACCTTTGCTTTTCGATTTACATCGATGTTTAGGATTGGGCTGGCTAGAGGTGTATCGTACAATTCGATGGCGTCATCATCACAAACGAGTGTGCATTGGTCACAACCGATACAGAGATCTTCCTTGACGAAGGCTACCGTTCCAGGGCCTCCCTTGACTTTTTCACGCGCTTCGGTCCGCATCGAATTCAAGGCGAGGCGGATCCGTGCGGCTTCATTCAACCGCCTAGACTCCAACTCCTCGCGTGTGGTCATAGTCATCCCGGGTCGGCAGTTCTTCTCAAATCTTCCTAAGCAAAGAAGGTCAACCAGAGTGGATGAATCGAAATCACAAACGCTACACAGAATCCAGTCAGCGTCCCCTTGGCCATATTGGGACGGTCATAACCCATCGCAATGAGAATCAGGAAGAATCCAATGATTAGGTCACAGATCATCCCAATCCAAGCAGCCTTCCAAGACAATCCTGCGGCTACTGTCAGTGTAGCGACAGGNCCAATCATGAATCCCGAAATCCAATCTCGGTCAATCCTGACCAANTNTCTCACGCCTGCTTCTTTGCCTCGACTTGTCGAGCAAGGAATGACACAACATCGAGGATCTCGAAGTCATGCTTAGGGTCGCCTTCAAACTTGAGNCACTCAAAGTGAGTTACACATTTTGGACAGGATGTGAGCATGATNTCGGCACCCGTTGCACGAACCTCATCGAATCTTTGGACACGCAAAGCGCGACTATCTTCGTTNCAAGACATCATACTGGATACACCACAACAAAGTGCATCTTCACCATGATGTTCCATCTCGACCAAGTCAACNCCCTCAATGGAGCAAACTAAATCTCTAGGCTCATCGTAAATTTCCATTTGTCTGCCCAAACGNCAAGGGTCATGGTAGGTCACTGTTACATCTTCCTCAGTCTTGAGGTTCATGTCAAAGCCATTCTCAACCANGAATTCAGTGGTGTGCATGACCTTGATTCCTTCCAACTCGTAATCCTTGGCAAAGGTNCGGAAACACTCTGCACAACTTGAGACCAGTGTNTCAATTCCACTGGCCTGAATTTTCTTTTGGTTGTAGGCCTTCAACTTTTCAAAGACTTCATCCATGCCTTGCCACTTCTGATCGTGACCACAGCATTTGAGGAAATCTCGACCAAGGTATGCAACGTCTTTTTCCATTTCTTCAAACAGTGTGAAGGCAGAGGTAGTTGCATCTCCAAGGTTCATCTCACCTTCGTTGACATGGCTGAAAATCATCTCTTGGTCTAGGTAGTCGACACATCCTGGATAGTAACCGATACTGGAATCGATAGGGTAATCCTCAATGGGAATGAAATCAGCATCTCGCTCCGCTTCAGCTTCAGCAGCGAGAACTGCCTGCAACACAGTGTGAGGGACATTCGTAGCAGGGGGCCCACCCACAATGAGAGCCCTTCGCATGTCGACGTAGGAATCGTAGTCGACCAATTGTGGGCATGCGTTGGAGCAGGCAGAACAAGTTAGACAGGAATACAGAGGTACCCCATCGTCCTCATTNTTCCAGGTATTGTAAATGATGTTGAGTTTGTCACCTGCATTAAACAAGCGTACAGGACAAGCATCATCACAAAGGTCACAACCGTAGCATTTGTTCATTTCATATTCGTAACCACGAGCCATGCTGCGCATGAGCATGAACACTACAGCACCGACACCCAAACAGGGGATGAATAGNGAGTAGATCAGTTTTGCATCCAAACTCTTGGGGTTTTTGTGNTAAGTTGGATTTTCGACCATNTGGTTGGAAAGAGATGCAATATCCAAGCCTATGTCTGCTCNGGTGAGNTTGGTTGGATCTTCTCGGTTCAATGCCTGACCATTTTCNCCAATGAGAAGGGGTTGGTAAGCGATTACATTCATGCCTGCAAAGACGGTGTATGACGAATTGACGCCGGTCCACATTGTTGAGAAAGCAATGTCATATTTNCCAGGTTCAAGTTTCAGCATCATGTTTTGACAAGTGCCTTCAAACAGTGTTTCGTCTGAGTTGTGCTCACTTACGGACATGGTTCCTACTCCCGTACCGATGCCCCATTCGCTTGAACGCTCATTGCATGCGAGGTCAACATAGACGGTTTCAAGTCCGAANTCTTCGACGTCAAGGANCCAAGAATCAGAAATTGGGACTTCTCCAGAGGCGTCATTGCCTGTCTCTGCCCACTCTTGCGAGATTCCGTTTCTGCCGATTTCTGTATCNNTGTGNCCATTCACTCCACTGAAATCAATTAAGTTNGCTTGGGTGGGTTGGTAAATNCCCCANTTGAGGAAGTGGCCTGCAGTTACAAGACAGAAATCAGACCGNCTGTAAGCATCTTCACCCTCAAACTTAGAATTCTCCCAAGCNGGNTTTGCNAGACTTTGCTCGTAGGTCAAACANTCCTCTTCAATCATTTCCCAATGGTGGCCTTCGTTGATGTCAACGAGTGTNTCAACAGGCTGACCACGAAGNTCTTCCAGAGCNGATACTTCATCCATTGCTCCAAGTCCGCCCTGGTCCCAGAATCCATTGTTGTAAACTGGCCAAGTGACTGAGCACAAAATGATGGTCACAAGCAATGTTCCAAGGGAAATCTGCTTGCCCAACTGTGGTGTGGTCCTCGCACCAATCGATTTGACCATGAACCACCTAATGCCCATGTACAGGGCAATCCATATGAAAATCCCAGTCAATATCCATGGCACAGCATTGAACAATTCTGCAAGCCAAGGTGCCCTTGTCCCACAATTTAAGCCAGCATGAGAATTCAACTGACAGAAATCGGTTCGATTTTTCCCATATAATTCAAGGAAGATATTGATTGAGAATACGCTGATGAACCAAACGTGAGCGAGATAGATGGCACCAGCAGTTGCAAACCATGGGTCTTCAACTCCTCTCTTCTCCCGTCCTGGAAGGAATGGTGGCAGTGCGAGAATGCCGACAGGGAGGCCAGTAATCGCCGCGCCCCACCATGCAGCGTTCCAAGCAATGACAGGTTGTCCAAAGAATGCACCAATGGGTCCGGCAGGGATCTCGAATTGTGGCAAGTATTCGCCCCAACGTAAGTATCCGTAACTGAATAGAACGTACCAATCTGGGAACACGAATCCGGCCTGCGCATAAGGGTCAGCTGCGCCGTGAAGTGGCGGGGGGATCAGCCAAGAGTAGAATGCCAGAACAGCTACCATCGACGCGAGAATAATCCCATCTCGAAGTACTTCATGTGGCCAAAACGCATGACCGACAAATACGCGTCTGCGCTCATCATCAGCAGATTGGAGGCTGTCCTTCTCACGAACGTAGGTGTCCGCAATCCGGCCAAGGTTCTCAATTAGTCCCATTTTTTTCAACTCCAATCAATGCGGCTCCGCAATCCCCTGAACCCACACAATGAACAGATGGATTAGAATCAGGGTTGTTACAATTACAGGCAAAATGAACACGTGTAGGAAGTACATTCTCGTTACGGTTTGATAGGTTAGGCTTGTGCCTCCAAACATTGCGCTTGCGACCCATGGTCCGATTAGAGGTGTACTGTTTGCCATGTTGATTCCGATGGTTGCAGCACCGAAGGCCAAGCTATCCCATGGGAGTAGATATCCAGAGTAACCGAAGAAGATTGTGAAGAACATCAAACCGACTCCAATGAGCCAGTTCAATTCACGCGGGTTTCGGTATGCTCCTGTGAAATATACTCGGCACATGTGTAGGAATACTGCGGCGACCATGAAGTGAGTAGTCCAGTGGTGGATGGAACGGATGATGTAGCCAAATGGCAACTGGGTCATGATGAATTCCATACTTGAGTAAGCTGGGGTAGGATCACCCTCTCCACCAGGGACGTAGTATATCCCCAGAATGGTTCCAGTAATGACCAAGATGATGAAAGCGAGGAAAGAGATTCCACCCAAACAATACAGTGGGTACCAATACCAAATGATTCGTAATTTGTACTTCTCAGCGTGTGTCAGTGGCATTTGTCTGTGCATACTGTGGTAGGCATCACGGGACATGGCCCAGTAATCTTGGACACGGAATCGGGTGTCGAGCCACGAAAACGCCCATAGGAACGACTTCTCAATCAAACCCAACTTACCAGTTGATTCAACAGCACGAAGAATTTCTTTCCGGGGCATTTCCTCATTCTCTTTTCTGAGAGTGAACGCCACGATGACCGTGATGATAGCAATAAACAGTCCCAGCAACCAAACTTGTAACATCATTTCACCTCAATCACAGAATGTGTACCATTCTTGGTACGTTGAAAGTCCCTTAATCACATCATCTTCCACCGTGAATGGAATCAATGGCAATCCTACGGGTGCGGGTCCACCAGTCAAGCGTACACCAAAGTAATCGAATGTAGAACCATTGCCACGATTTCGATTTCGATTTTTCTCAAGCATCGTTGGATCATATCGTGATGAATGACAAATACAGAACAATTTGTTCCCGCCTGCATCTACTCCACCAGGGAGCCAAGTATCTGCAGTGAAGTCATTGGCGACCAACTGCCATCCTGGGATGCAACACAGGTGAGGGCAGCGACTGAACATCAGTAAGATGTTGTCATGAGGTTGGAGTGATGTATCNGGGCTGCCATCCTCCAACATAACATCGAAAATTTCTCGACCGTGTCCAATGAATGTTCCTGCCGCATCATAACCTTCGCCGTACTGAATACGTGGTACGCCCTCGGCTGGTGGTTTCGATTCATTTTCTTCATGAGGGACATAAACGATGTTTACGGGCATACCACTCCACACGCCTTGTGCACCAGCCATGCCAGTCCCGGATTTCGCTGCTTCAGCAACAAGCTGAGACTTTTGCATTTCTTGCTCGTGAAGTGCACCATACCAAACCGTGTCCTCTTGTCCTTTTGGAACCCAATACTTGACGCCAGTGTCTTCTCCACCAGTTGAGGCTTGTCCCATCAGGAACGATGCGAAGCCAACGGCTCCGAGACTTGCCATGGCGATTGCGCCACCTGCGGCATTGAATGTGTATTTCATGAATCGGCGACGATCGAGCATCGAACCGTCATTCTCTGCTCCGCTTGAGTGGGAGCCAGGGGCGGGTCGGAGTCGGAATTGTCTAGCCATATTTACACCTTGTAGTTCTTCCAGCTGTTGGGGTCCTTCGGGGTGATGTACTTATTCCGCCGATGCTTAACAACCAATGTATCTGGCATCACCCATTTCAGATACACGATACCCATGATGATGATTGTGGTTAGCATCATTGCGAGGAAGAAAGCGAGGATTTGTTGGTCCCAATAGTTGAACAGACCATATGCCAATCCACCGGCCCAATAGATGGTCCAGAAGAGNCCCCAAACAAANACGATTGTAACCAACCAAGTGGATGCACTTGGTGATATACTGGAGCGTACGATTGTTCCTGGCTTGGGCATGTTGAATACNCCATGGTCCACTGCGGTGATGTACTCNTCTTCGGTTAAGTTCACATCTTCCAATGCAAACCTTGCATCCTCAAGGCTCACTTCACCAGATTTGACTTGGCGTAACAACCGCATTACGATGTCTTCGCTCATAGTTGGTCACCTCGTCGCAAATGTTTCATCCGCAATCGAATAAGGTTNGAGCGGCCTTCATAATGTCGACTGAATCCATATCGAAGGAAGAATCCACAAAANACAATCACGGCTACAACAGCACCGAATCCAAGTAANCCTAGCCAGTGAGCTCGGAACGGTGCCCCCATGTGGTGGAGGTCAACGTGACCATGATCAGCAGCAGGGGGTGCNACATCACCATTGCCGGCGAAGATGGTTCGTGTAGCCCCATTGTCTTCACCTTCTCCCAANGAGAAAGACAANCGATTCCATGCATCACCNGTGGGNGCNCCATCTCCATTNACACTGTTGCCAGCCAACCAGAAAGTAATGTCTCCACTACCTGATTCGGGAGCCGTCCAAGTGAACATCCATGAGCGGTCACTTGGATTGTTTCCAGCATCAGTGTGAGTAAGTGTGAATGTATCGTCGCCATTCTGTACCATTAGTTCGTAACCTGCGCCAGCGCCTANAGCGCCATTTGAGACNCGCATTGAGAATCCAGCAGATGCCGAGCCACCTATTTCGGGGCCACCGATAATNTGGATCTTCATTGTATATTCAGTTCCAGCAGCGTACTGAAATGGGACATCAGCAATCATGACTGTCACAGAATCATCGGGGGCAATTGCATTCCCNGAATGNCAGGTNCAACCNGTCTTGGCGACATCGGTATCCCCCTCTGCCTCATTCCCGTAAATTCCAGATGGAACGGCTTGTGTTGAACCTGCAACAAACAACAGAATCAGCAGTCCCGTTAGTAGAACGCGGGTTCGGTGAGTTGATGACAAGTTACCAAGCCTCGCAGGTGTCACTCACCTACGGTGAGAACCGCCATGAATGACCAACATAAACCTTGCTTAATNATGACATCAAAANCAGACGCAGTGAGTCGAATTTTCACTACTTAAATCAGCGCACTTCTCCGCAGCCCTGAATAGCCTAAAACNCCTCGCAGGGGCATGTCAGAGCGAACTTGGGAGAATACGTATAGCCTCACAGATGAGCAATTGTCGAATTTAGAGGATGCTGAAGCCCTCATGGAACGCATGGATTTGACTAGTGCCGAGCGTCTNTTGCTTTCAATGTTAGANGAATCACCAGANTGCATTCCAGTGTTNTCCAACCTCGGTTACCTNTATGGTAAGCATTTGTCGGAATTTGAGAATGCAGTGAGATATTATGACATGGTGTTGGAAATTGAGCCGGACAATGCTTGGGCGCGGGANGCGAGACGCCGTTATTCGAGATACATNGGTCGTGATTAGTCAACAATCCTCATGNCCTCNCTTGTCAAGCGCANCATATGCAGGAGGGTGCTCTGCTCATCGCCGGAGTGGGTTCTCTGGGTTGCACTTGGGCGAATGCAGCACATTCTCATGTTTCAGATTGGGTTGATTTGGCCCTGATTGACGCAGATAACCGTTCAATGGACGGTGTGCGACATGCAAATTGTTTGTTATTGGGTGAGGCTCCTTCTGAAGTTGGTTGTGCCGGTATGCCTGAATTGGCAGAAGCCCGAATGCGAACTTTACAACCAATCACGACTCATTTCTTAGAACAAGCTGAGTTGGTATTGATTTTGACTGGCTTAGGCGGCGGTTCTGGTTCGGGCGCATCAATTGAATTCGCAAGACAGGCATCACAATCAGGTTGCATGGTCATTTCTGTTGCAGGGATGCCGTTTGAAGCACAAGTTGAGCGTCAGAAAATCGCTGAGAGTGCCCTTTTACGATTGAATGAAGTTTCGGATGTTTGTGTTGAACTAAGCCTTGATCGGATGGCATGGCAGGCCCGTGAACGCGGAGTGAATTGGCAACAAGGTTCCGCTTGGGTTGAAGAGTTGTGTGAAGGGTTGATGAGAACCTTGGCCAAGGTGGGCCTCATCAATCTAGATCTGATGGATTTACG
>NZXM01000064.1 GCA_002701965.1 Methanobacteriota archaeon
TGATTCTGACCGAAGGTCAAATCACCGGTTTTGATTGCAGTTTTCAATTGTCGACTTAAGTCCATTCTTATTCCTCCATTCTCCACTATTGTTTCTCATGGTTGATACTTATTCTTGATCTGGGATGTAGAACAACTCGACGCTACCAGTTCCAAGCGCAATAGGTTGTCCGACAATGATGTTTTCAGCGACACCTGTCAGGTTATCACGCTCACCAATAATTCCGGCCTGAAGCAGGTGGTTAACGGTAACTTCGAAAGCTGCTCTAGCAAGGATACTGTGCTTGGTACCGGATACACCGTGCCGACCAATTGCACGAACTTCACCTTCACTGGTCATGACATCGGCCACCAATAGCAGATGACGCGAGTCAACATCTAATCGTGCACCTTCTAGAGTTAGAATCATCTCGTTGATAATCGCCTGTCGAGCGGCTTCAATACCCAGGTAATCATGGATTTCCATGATGTTGTTGGTATAGGTTCGGCTTCGATCGACACCTGCGAAATCAGACACCTTTGAAAGATTGGAACCAATGGTCGAGATGTAAAACTGCCCATCTCGATCTTTTTGCACGTTTGCACGTTCAATATCCTTGACTCCTTTCAGCCGAAGGGTTTTGATTTTCTCCTCAAGTTGCAACAATTCAGTATATGTGGGAGGGTTGGTGTCGATATCTTTCAAATCATCTTCCTTTCCAACACCAGGAACAATTTTCAGAACCTTAGGTTTGGCATCAGAACCATCCTCAACAGCAATGAAAAGCCTCAGCGCTCTTTGTAACTTATCTCTAACCTCCGCACCAGTCATGTTCTTTAGTTTCAGATGTGAGTTGTTGAGTTTCAGCATGATGTATCGCTGTGCAACCTCGACATCGATATCAGAGATATCTTGGGTTGTTGTTGTCTCAAGAGATGCAGCAAGTTTTTGCACAGCAACCTCGTTATCTGCCAGAGGCTTTCCCTTGGCATCCAACTCTTCAACATAGATATTCATGGTCGGTGTATCTGGAGTCTTACGAGCATCGACAATCTCGATAATTCTCGGCAAACCTTGAGTCACGTTGACAGTCGCTACACCCGCATAGTGGAATGTTCGCATGGTCATCTGTGTTCCAGGTTCACCAATTGATTGTGCAGTGACAATACCCACTGCTTCAAAGGGATCAACACTGGCACGAGAGACTCCGCTTGCAGCCGCGGAAACGATTTTCTTAGCTTGTGCTGGAGTCAACTTTGCCTTACCTCGAGAACGTACCCCTTCAGCGAGGTTTTCCATCAAACGGTCTGTCAGTTGTATATCCTCAGATCCGGCGGCCTTGGCCAAGGCTAGGAAAATGGGGTCATCATCATTGATATCTCGTCGAATATGTGCAATCTTGGACTCGACATCGTATGCTTGCAAAGCAAGATCTCGCTGCGCCCCACGGCGGACTGCCTTTCGACGGCGGACCACTGTGGTGGTTGCTGAACCTGAATCGCCACCACCGCCCTTGCCAAATTGAGCCAAGGTATTGTGGATGGCTGTCGCTTCATCCGATGCCAGGCCACAAATTTGTGCAATTTCTCCTGGAGTCAGAATCTTGACATCGTCCCACTTTCGATCATCGGCAAGTTTGTGCGAGAATTCTTCTTGAACACCCATGTCCATGAGTTTCTTCTTCGTTGCTGACTTTACGACCATCAGTTACCACCTCCTAGTACATCATCTAGAATTTGCTCGACGTTCACCGGCTTACCCTTCAATGAGCGACAAGGGTCAATTCCGTCTTCACCGAATTGGAATTGAATAATCCGATTTGCTGTATTTCGAACGGACTGCTGACCATCGTTCCACACCTTCAGATCATCCATGGCGTTAATCAATCGACGCTGCATGTATCCTGACTTGCTTGTTCGAACAGCAGTATCGACCAGAGATTCACGGCCCGATACTGAGAGCATGAAGAACTCCGTGGGCTCCAGACCTCGCTTGAATGAAGATGCGACGAATCCCTTCTCCTTGGCGCCTTTAACGCCGCGCTGGAAGTGAGCCAGAACACGATCATTGTAACCACGCTCTAGTCGCTTACCACGTACCTTGGGCTGACCGATTGAACCGGCCATCATCGCCAAGTTGTCCATCGAACCACGAGCACCCGATACAGCCATCATGACTGCAGGGTTATCATCGGCAAGATGTTCTTTCGCAATATTACCTGTTTCAGCCTTACACTGATCCAGAATTTGTAGAATATTTTCCTCCAACGTTTCCAATGGTGTCCGACCAGGCCGAGTTTCATACTTTCGACCATCTGAACCAAACTTCTCAAGCTCAGCATCCACCGCTTGGCTGGCTTCTTCATTTCGAAGGGTAATCAACTCACGAGCTGCTGCTGGCAAATCTTCATCATCGATACCTGTTGTAAAGCCCATCGCAGTACAAATTCCGATGGTTAATTTGGTCATATCATTGAGGAATTTCGCACCAACGACAGTCCCATGTGTCTGAACCACTGCATCAAGAAGACGGCCATCTTCAGCACCAATGGCACGCTTATCCAGTGTGCCACTGAGTACGCGTCCACCCTCAATAGCAACCTCATCTTGACTTCGACTCATGTAACGTAGACTGAATCCATCAGGGATAATCAAACTGAACAACTCACGCCCATAATATCCGGCAACGCCATCGACAACACTCTCTTCAGGCAATTCACCAGACCAGCCAATCTGACCCATTACGTCGAGCGCAATAGGTTTGGCAACGAATGGATTGTTGTTACTCAACAAAAATGCGCCTGAGATGTGGTCGTGAATTCCTCCAATGACTGAACCGCCATATCGAGGTGTAATGATATGTTCTTGAACCCGCATCAGAATCTTCGCTTCAGCCCTAGCTTCTTCGGACTGAATCACATGCAGGTTCATTTCGTCACCATCAAAGTCAGCGTTGTACGGTGTACAGACGGCCAAATTGAATCTGAACGTCTTTCCTTCCATGACACGAACTTCATGAACCATCATGGACATCCGGTGTAGTGAAGGTTGACGGTTGAAGATTGCAACGTCTCCATCGATTAGGTGTCTCTCGACAATCATACCCGGGCGAGGGTTACCTTCCAAATCCACTGTTGATAGGCGATCCTCTACCTTTGTGCGGGTTTCTTCATCAATCATAGGACTCCCGCAGTGTGGGCAAATACATTCAAGTTCAGCAGGGAATGGTGCACCTGGATTTTCCCGCTCGAAAACCCATCTTTCATGGATAATACCCCTTGGGTCTCCAGCAGGCAATGGCTTACCATTGGAATCCTCGCCACGGAGGTTGCAAAGTGTAGCTTCGAGGTTAGGTACCCACTTACTCTGGGTGTCCCCGTCAACTCGCGTAATTTCTTCTTCGATTTCCAAACCTGGAAGGAAATTAGGGGCAGGCAACACTTCATTCAAGTCCGGACGTAGACCAGGGTAAGGTTCTCCACGCTCAACATCACCAGAGTGACACTCAGGGTTGTGACATCTAAATCCAGCATTCATGAACTTGGTTCGATCGGTGATTCGAATGCGATGCCCAGTTCCACGAATAATGTAGTTGACACCAGGGTGAATATCGGGTCCACGCAAAATCATCTGTCGCAATTGCTCGCGGTTCCGTCCAGTGGCGCGAATGGGTACTGTCAATTCCTTAGCGGATTGAACAGGTACACCAACTGCATTGATACCTAGATTGGGGTCAGGGCTAATTACTGTGCGCGCACAAAAGTTGACACGCTTACCTGACAGATTACTTCGGAAGCGACCCTCCTTTCCTTTGAGACGCTGTGTCAGTGTCTTCAATGGTCGACCCGAACGATGTCGTGCCGGTGGGATTCCTGCAGTTTGGTTGTCAAAGTAGGTCGTAATGTGGTACTGTAGTAGCTCCCACAGGTCCTCGACGATCAACTGAGGTGCACCAGCATCACGATTTTCTCGCAATCGCTGATTGATTCTCAGAACATCGACGAGTTTGTGAGTCAGATCATCCTCACTTCGGTCACCACTGTCCAATGTGATAGATGGTCGGACCGTGATCGGTGGAACTGGTAGCACACGCATGATCGTCCATTCTGGTCGACTTGCATTGTGATCCATTCCAATGAAAATCAAATCTTCATCCGGAATTCGCTCTAGCCACTCTCGGATATCACGAGCATTGAGTTTGTGCTCACCTTTGTCCATCTTCTTCTCTTTGAAGGTGGTAGGCTTGTCGAGGACAATCTTACCTTGCTCAGCACCACAATGCATGCAAACAGCACGCTTGGCACCAGAGCAAATCTTCGTGATTTCCTTGATAATCTTCTTGAATTCTGTCGAACCGACACCGTGCTTCTGAATGACGTCATAAACACGGGCCCGATAATAGTCCTGCTCAGACTTCTCTGGATCGATTGGGTGTGTACCCTCACGCTCGTGCAGTAGAATACGACTGCAGGTATTACAGGTCGACTTCAGCGATGTCTTCAGAAGGGCTGTGAAACCGATGTGGACCACAGGTAGTTCCAACTGGATGTGACCGAAGTGACTGGGGCATTGATCATGCTTGTTCCCACAAGTCTCACAGCGTACACCGGGTTCAATGACACCCATTCGGGAATCCATCAAACCTTGGCGATAAGCGTGACCATCGTCCTTGTAGGTATCTGCAGTCTTTACTTCGACTGCGGACATCTTACGGATTTCATTCGGGTCCATCAAACTGAATTTGATGGAAGCGATTCGCTTCGGAATTGTTGCTACATCTCGATTCATTTTCGGTCCTCCAGCTCAAGTCTCATAGCCACTCCAAGTGATTTCATCTCATCCAGGAGTAGCTTGAACGCATATGATGTCGATACGGGGAATACCTCTGCCTTGTCACCATGAACAGGACTGACATAACATCGTTTACGCCAGTCCCAGTAGGCAATATGGCCACTCTCGGCACAGACAAACAACTCCCATCCGTCCGACTCATCGAGAAGTCGATCTTTGATGACCATCGAAGCACCATGTGCAATTAGGCAGTCACGCTCCATTTCACCGAATCTTAGACCACCCTGTCGTGCACGTCCTTCGGTCGGCTGACGGGTAAGAATCTGCACGCGTCCTCGGCTACGAGCGTGAATCTTACCGCTCACCATGTGATGTAACTTCTGATAATAGATGACTCCGACGAAAACCTGTGCTGGGAATTGCTCACCAGTCTCACCGTTAACCATTGATTCGCGACCTGTGTGGGCGAAACCGTTGCGGAGAAGGCCTTCTCGTAGGCTGTCTTCCTTTTCTCCACTGAACGCAGTGCCATCGATTAGACGACCTTCCATAGCACCGACTTTGCCACCAATCATTTCGAGAATGTGGGCGACTGTCATTCGCGACGGAATCGCGTGGGGGTTGATGAGCAAATCTGGAATCACGCCATCAACTGTGAATGGCATGTCTTCGGGATCCACGAGACGACCAATGACACCTTTCTGGCCGTGACGGCTTGCGAACTTGTCACCGAGTTCAGGGATTCGATTTGTCCGTAAGGTGATTCTGACCAAACGACCTGAATCGAGAGATTCTGTAACGAATACGTTGTCCACAAATCCACCTTCACCGTGCCGAACATTCATACTCGATTCACGGCGTTCTTGAGCCTGCAGGAACGCACCATGTGATTCTTCCAAGAACCTTGGTGGGCTGGTCTTTCCAACCAATACCTGCGGAACTCGATCACGATCATCAGGCTTGCTGCTGATTTCGGTTTCAGGAGTAGGTAGACCGTCACTCTCTAGATGCGCATATGCCTCCGGAGATTTCAGACCCTTGACCTCATCAAGACCTGTACCTGGGATTTCGATCTCATCGACTTGTCCACCAGGGAATCGCTTACGCTCAGCATTGTAAGTTCTAATGAACGTTGAACGTGCCAATGCTCTCTCAATACTACCGCGATTCATAATGACGGCGTCTTGCATGTTGTATCCATGGTGGCTCAAAATAGCCACAACGAAATTCTGTCCTGCTGGTCGACGGATGAAATTGGTAGCTTCCATTGCACGTGTCCCAGTCATCGAATTCTGAGTATAATGCAGAATGTGTTGACGTGTGTCAGGGCGTAATCGGCCATTTGCGGAAGGAAGACCCAACGATTGTTTGACCATCGCAGTACCACCAGTAACACGAGGAGTAGAGTTGTGTTCAGGGTATGGAACCAGGGATGCACACACACCGAGAATCAACTGTGGGTCAATTTCTACATGCGTATAGATAAGGACATCTCCTGATTTCTTTTCCTTGCGTCGCAACTTGTCCAGGTCTTCTTGGAAGTAGTTCAATGGGATGCTAAATTTCTCGTTAATAACCTCACCATTTGGCATAATCACTTCTGCACTGAGTTTGGCCTTGGAAATCCCTTCCTCACCCATGTTCAGCCACTGCACCTTGGCCGGATTTAGGGGGCGACCGTGCTTTGGACTCATTTGTGGCAGATCGAACGGACGAGGTGCAACCAAGAGGTCTTCCTCTTCCTCAGCATCGACCCATTCAACAACACCTTCGTTGACGAGATCTTTGAATGATATTGAGCGGTCCTTCAATCCATCCAAGTACACCTTGGATAGAACCATACTTCCACCATCCAATACCAAGAGTGGACGTAGGATACGACCTTTGTCTGTATTGATGAATATATCACGATTCACTGCATCATGACGAATACTCACTTCAGATCGTATCCGGCCACTTCGACGTCTACGCTTGAAGTGCTCAACGAGTTTATGTGGATTCATGTGCAATCCAAAGATATCTCCATTTACGTGGACACGAGCACCTTCTGCCCATCCGACTGGGTTTGGATCAACATCTGCTTCGGCCAGTAGAGCTTTGACTTCTTCTTCATTCACTGCTTCTGAGATATCGACCATTTGAGCCGCATTCTTCACCAGACCACAATTCTGTCCTTCAGGAGTTTCGTTGGGGCACAGACGCCCCCATTGTGTGGGGTGCAGGTCACGAGCCTCGAAATGAGGTTGGCTTCGGACCAGGGGACTGGTCACGCGACGCATNTGAGAAAGTGCTGCTAAGAAGGAGGTCCNATCCAACAATTGGCTCACACCACTACGACCACCNACCCAGTTNCCGGTTGCGAGAGCGTGCATGACCTTGGAGGTCAATACATCCGGGCGTAGNCAGGATGTAATCTTCAAGTCGCGCTTACGATTGTGNTGNCGCTCAAGTTGGTACTTCAGGTCACGGGCCAATTGCTGCAAAGATACTCNGAACAAATCTTCAATCAGGTCACCTGCGAGGCGAACACGCTTGTTTGCGTAGTGGTCCTTATCGTTAGGNTCCTTGTTGTTAATGGCCATTTCAAGAACTTGGCGAACAATCCGTCCAAGGAAAATTGCCTTCTTCTTNCGGTTTTCATCTGANTTGCCCAAATGAGGAAGTAGNTCCTTGTCCAGTAAATTCTGNATNCGCTGTTCACGGTACTCTTTCTGTTGTCCAGCNGCGAATTTCTTTTCCAACCACTGCATNGCTTCTTCTTGGTTTTCAACATTGTACTCTTCGTTGTCTTTGACTTCGTTGAGATTGGCAACNATGAACTTGAATGTCTCGGTTGGTCCNGCNATTGCTTGGAAGATTTCTTGATCGTTGTCAATCCCCAATGAACGCATCAACAATACCACAGGGATTGCGGTGGTTCCAGCGCTACTGATTTTNACCATCAGCATNCCGTCCTTCCNCTTCTCAACTGTCAATGGCTTNCGAACGCCGTCTTTTTGNGAGAAAATCTTTGCAACTTCGGTCTTGCGTGCATATCGCTTGTTCATTTCAACCGTCACACGATTTGGAGCNAAATCNTCCATGGAAATGAGAACTCGCTCGGTTCCGTTGATGATGAAATAACCACNTGGNTCATGAGGNTCTTCNCCCTTCCCNTCGAGTAGGCGATGGTAGNGCTCTTTGTCTTCCTCNCTCTGGTTTGGTGACAAATTNCGATTCGCATCAATATGAGCGGGGTTGAGATTACAACGCCGACTTCGAATCATNATNGGAACACTGCCAATCTGAACCTTTTCCTCGACAATTGGTTGTGGTAGGTCGTCTCGATGGATNGTGAAATCGAGGTAGATTGGGGACATGTAAGTCAACTTTCGGAGACGGCATTCCAAAGGTAGAGAGGGNTGCTCTGAACCGTTTGCTTCACGAATCGTTGGGGGCCCCAAGGTCATGTTCTTCATGCGCACNTGAATATCGTGGTCTAGAACGTCCAATTTGATGAGACCGCCTTCATCATCATCNAGTACTTCTTCTGTACCGATACGAATGTTTCGCACGATTTCNTCGAAGCGACTACTCTGTGAATCAGCAGATGGTATGCAATCGTTGTATGAAGCGAGTTGGTGGTTGACCAAACTCCGCTCTCGGAAGTAACTCTCAATAATTTCCTTCATCATAATNCCTCCTTAGTTTTCCTCCACAATCAGCCNGTATGCTGTTGTTGTACCTGAGGACAGACTGTANCGCTCGACTTTCACGACACGGTTGGTCAGCCATCCNGCAGGAAGTTCAGCGTTGTCNATCTCAGNCATTTCTTTCAGAACTTGAACANCTGGATCAGTAATGAGAATCTTNGGGAGCAATTCCTTGGCTAGACGAGTTCCTTCNCCTGAGATNTCAGGGTATTCAAGNCCCCAAGGAGACAGCATGGTTGCTTCTTCNTCCACTGGAACCAGTTCATGATGGGGTACCAATCCNTGGTTGAGAACNTTGAATCGATCAACACCCATTGGGATGTCATCATCGTCGAGTGCTTTCTGGGAAATCGTGATTCTTCGTGAACGAGTACGCTTCCGAGTACCTTGCTCACGGATGATGCCCATGATTTTCTCAATCTCTGCGCTATCGGAATCGATACCGATTTTCTTTGCAACATCTTCAACGCTCATCTGCTTGATGGCATCCATGTTTGCATCATCAGCNAATTTGTGTGCATGCTCTTCCTGAACACCCAATTCAACCAAGCGTTTCTTCGTTGAACTCTTTACTACCAAAATTTCTGCCCCCGTTCTACCCATCTCAAGCCGACTTGTAGCCAGCCAGAGAGCGGGCCTGAGGGGATTCGAACCCCTGGCCATCGGGTTAAAAGCCCGACGCTCTACCTAGCTAAGCTACAAGCCCTTGGCTATCTCTGGGCCACCCGCCGACCGGGGGGGTATTCAAAAGGGTTNCGNCNTACGCTACGNCCTCAGAAAATCGATTGACGCANCATGGTAANCAGCGCAGTTCNAATTTGGGTATNCTGGATTTGAGATAAAGGTTTGCAGAATATACTTCAATTTGAACTCCTGCCCGTGGACAATAGACGAGGGAGTGCGAGGCTGTTGACAATTGAACGTGAAGTAGAGTATTCAAAGGGAAAGGGGTGCCTAGTCCAGTGGAAAGCATCAGGGCTTGATGAAATATCACTCACTATCNCACCTACGGTGTATCCACCCAGAGAGGATTCAATATTGCTTGACNGNGTGCTCGCCGAGCATGGTTTTGGAGAAGGTCGGAGGTTGTTGGAAATCGGTTGCGGGAGCGGTGCCATCTCAGTCTCNTGTTCTAAACGGGGATGGGATGTGATTGCCTGTGATGTCAANCCCCTNGCGGTCGCTGCAACCNTGGGNAANGCTATCGATCANGGTTGNGAGATTGAGGTTNTCGAAGGAGGNCCNGGCGACATAGGTAGGTGGATGCCTTCCNAAGGTGTAGATATCATCGCTTGGAATCTCCCTTACCTCGACCCNGTACCTGGAGAGAAATTGGGACCCCTNGANGATTCTGCTCTGATTGAGAACAATGGCGATTTTGCTCTTTTACAAGCATTGGCCGAAAATCCAGACATCTTGAATCGAAATGGCCTTATCTATCTCGTCCACAGTTCAAATCAACTTGGAACGCGCATTCCAACGGCCTGGCGACGGGCGGGTTGGGCGACCAGAAATGTCGACCAAGTTGCAGTCGGCGATGAAATGTTGACTGTGATTGCTTGCTGGAAACCATTTGAACAAGCTCTGACCTTGCACCTAGATTCATGTGAATCAACCAATGATGAGATTCTTGACAAAATAAACGCAACACAGGGAGATTTGATCACGAGTACACACCAAACTTCTGGACGTGGATATCGCAATCGAACTTGGGTGAGTTCAAACCGCAATTTCATGGGTAGTTGGTCATTAGGGAAAAAATCTATAGTTAAGGGTGCTGAATTCATACAATATGCTGCATCATTGTCTGTACTGGATACAATTGCAGTGTTCAAGAACCTAGGCTTGCCCTCNCATTCTTGGACGCANAGTTCGTCCTTAGAAGAGCATGGGGTCCGAGTNAAATGGCCCAANGACATATGGCTACGAACTCCGTCTAAAATNGGGAAATTATGCGGTATTTTAGCCCAGGGCCGCACCAAAGGCGATGAAACCCGTGTCGCNCTTGGAATCGGNCTAAACCAGATTGAAGTTTCAGATATTGAAGATTCNATTGGTTGGGAAACTNTGTTCAAAGCAGAATTAGACGATTTGATTCCAGTTTTACACGCCTCAATTGCTTCNACTTTGGAAGTTCATGACTTGATCAAGTCCCTGTCATCAGATACGGTATTAAGCTCTATTTTTGCAGCAATGCGAATGACACTTTGCGAAGGGGANCCAGCCTTATTTGGNATCGATGCAANNGGAGGAGNCTATGGAATCAATCAGACNGTTCAAATGAATGAGAATTGGGGNTGGAACTGGCATTAAGCTGTATCNTCTTCCTGCTGTTTTCTCCAAATNCCCCAAATCAACAATACTGANCCAATGATAGCAGGNAGGAATTCATGGGGNATCGTGCGATTNATTGTGACTTCGAAGGTGTAATNACCTTCCCCATCTAGAACCAATCGATATTCGCCTTTTTCCAACTCTTCATTGAGGTTNACTGTGCTTTCTGATTGATCATTTNNNAGTAAAACAACTTCATCAGCCCCATCCAAGCGACCATCCCAACTTTCAGAGCCATCATGTGGGACAACCCAAACNGTCAATTCACCACAGANNGAAGTTGAGTTTTCTGAATCAGTACTGGAAATACATGTCGATTCGAAGGTGAGGCTGGCTTGAGACAATCCCGTGTGGACTNTNAGGACTTCCTGTTGGCCTTCCAAAGTGTATGTATCTGGCTGGGTCCAAACCAAGATGACTACTGTTGAGATAAACAATGTCGCCCCGACCAGTACGGCCATGTCCCAAAGGGGCACACTGGGTGCATCTCCGCCGGCTCCCATGCGATGGCGAAGTTGGTCAAGCACATCAATATGGCTGTGAAAGCGATTGGNNNATGTGNTTAAANTATTCTATAATTCGACTAACTAAATCCCATTCNTTGTTTAACCAAACGAATCTTGCCNGAAGTAGTGACCGATTCGATATTCGAGTTTGATACCTCGAAATTTTTNCGCCAGTCANCAAGATCTTNTAGCCTNACTTTTACTATCGCCTTGTCATCCTCAAACAGTGTCAGTTTCCATTCAGAAGAAGGNGCGATNCTTTCAATGGCTTTCTCCAAACTATCACGCGAATCATAACCACTGACATTGATTCCAATCCAGCGCCGCTTACCCCGCAGAGCCTTGGTCAATGTCTTCGCCATGGTGTCGCTAGAGGCGTCGGACTTAACAGGCCTCGCACTGTCCCGGGGTTTGATGGATGAAGTTGAGCAGGAGGTCGAGCCCCCGACTGTCACGGATGTCNTCATGAATTTACTCCACCCTTCNACATTACCTCACGTAATTCTGATTGGAGTTGCAGGTTTTGTCCTGTACATGATTTCAGCCACTGATTCTGACACCATGTTNGCATTGGGCATCGCTGGTTTCATCGGCTTGTCGCTNGGATATGCCCTCACNGCTTGGATGCAAGAAATGAGTGTNATTTACAGNTTTAGTCACTTTCAGTCGNTNCCAGAACANACGACGTTTGTCGAGAAAATTCTGTTGTACTTTATTCGGATTGTATCTGCTTGGATTGCACCATTGCTGTTGGGTCTNCTCCCCTTCACCTTGATCGCCCTGTACCTCACAACCGATTCNGGGAANGAGCAGGCNGTGTACTGGGGCATTGCGATTGCAGGNATGTTTGTCATCTGGTCCTTTGCACAAGGTAGAGCATTGTCGACCAGTTTACGTATNTTTGTCGAGGGTAGAGCNGTGAATATCGCTTCNATNGAGCGTAACTCAAAACGATTTACATCGACTACGATTCACATGACTATCATCGGTNTTTTTGCTGCATCNACTTATTGGATCCTGGTTTCTGGTGCCAAGAATGCAGCTGANATGTCCTTCATCGAAAAGCTGGGNCCCTTGTTATTCGCAGTTGCTGCNGTTGCAATACAGGGTTTGCTNTTTTGGNGGACTACTNNCGGNCGCATCACTGATTCAAAGCGNAAAGATACNGCCGCATTTGGATTCGCTTGGGGGCTGTTCATGCAGTTGTTTGTCACTTGGCATCTGCTTAGTGGTGTGCGGAGATTCATGTTTGAAGACTGGGGGTTTTTCCTTATTCTCGAAGAGTTCATATTGATGGTTATTACTGTNATAGCTGCAATTTGGAGTCTTGCCAAGGGCGGCCACCAACGTGGATTTAAGATGTTCAATCAGAAAAATGCNGTNTTTTGGGGCTTATCATTTGGAATGGCATATTCAGGGTCAATCGCAATGATTTCCGTCCTCGGTTCAAAGTTAAGTGGTGGCGCCATNGGAACGCTTGGAGTTTCCACGACNATTGGTATCGGGCANTTAATCACAGCATTCACGATGATGACNATTCACAGTTGGAGAATCGGGAGCCTNGATCANTGGTTGGATTCAGCGCGCCAGGAACTTNCTGAAAGTGATGAGGTTGAGGAAGTCGAAGAAGATTCTCANGAAGAGAACCTTGANCAAACCGAAATTGAAGAAGAGTTTNATGCGGATGAAGANATNGAACTGGTTGATATTCCAGAGCCAGTGCTTGAAGACGATGATTTTGAGTGATNAATTTACTTCGGCAANCCACTAACTACNGCTACCACCCGCATACGNTCNCCCAATTCTGGAGAAACTCNTGCNCCGATGATCACTTGAGCATCTGGGGACAAACCTCTCGTGAATGCATCCGCGACCGCCTCCACTTGTTTCAGTGTCATGTAAGGGCCACCTTCGACCTGAAGTAAGCATCCACTTGCTCCGTCAACTGGCAATGCTGCAAGAGGAGATGAACGTGCTCTCTGATAGAGTGTTTCAGCGTCGTCACAATGTCCTTCAGAGACCAACAATGTGGAGGCCCCGGTTTTCGAAATAATTGCGCGTAAATCCATCAGATCTAGATTGATGAGGCCCACCTTGGCCAAGGTTCTCATCAACCCTTCACACAACTCTTCAACCCAAGCGGAACCTTGTTGCCAA
>NZXM01000065.1 GCA_002701965.1 Methanobacteriota archaeon
CAATCTTCAAATACCAACTCTGCTGTATTTGAAGCTCGCATCCCTAACTTGTCAATGATTTTCTGACCAGATTTGTATCCATACATGCCTTTCTCAACGATGAAAGTGGAAATTTCTGGCCGGCCACGTTCGGTAGTCCCCGTTCGCGCATACAACCATACGAGGTCTGCAGGCGTACCCTCCTCATCGACAACACCGTTTGTAATCCACATTTTACGACCATTGATGCACCAGTTGCCATCCTCTTGAAGCACTGCATTGGTTGCCATGCCTAGAACATCAGTCCCATAATCGGGCTCAGACATCGCCATACAACCAACCAACTCGCCAGAACAAAGTCCCGGGAGATATCGTTGCTTCTGTTCATCTGAACCATTGAAGGCCAAGTTATTCACCGTCAATTGAGAATGTGCAAGGTAGGCAAGACAGAATCCGGGGTCGGAATACGATAATTCCTCGTTGACTATGGCGACCGCAGTCGCATCCATGTTTGCTCCACCATATTCTTCAGCGACTGTAATGCCTAGAAGGCCATAATCTCCAAGTTTTCGGAACAAATCTAGATTGAATTTTTCATCACGATCATACTCAAGCGCTTGAGGTTCAACTTCCTCTTTCACGAAATCGCGTACCATCTCGCGAATCATCGCATGTTCCTCGGTTGGATTCGCAATGTCGAAACTACGCCAGTCGCCCATGGCCGTTCGACTCGGGACACACTCATCAAAATTACCACAATGTAGTGAGAGATGCTCGTACCGGAATTCGAATCCGGGTCGATGGATTGAGAGTCCACCATGATGGGCCGCTACACCATACGAGCGTATTGAGGGCGACTGAATGCCCGTATATCAACAGAACGCTACGTCAATACTCAACTGCATTCAGTTTCACGAAAAGATGAATCTGAAAAACACAGGACTGCGCGACTTTTTCATATTCACATTCATTTACAGTGGCCTCCTTTTATTCATAGGCAATCCCACACTGGAGATTACCATGCAACAACAAAAATTGCAACAGAACAACGTGGTGACCTTTGCCTCACTCATGGCGACAAGGCGCCCACGAAGCCCGAAAGACGGTGCTTTGGTACACGCAAGTGGATTACAAACCACAGGTACCTGGCGCCCCCTGACTAGAACGAATGCTTGGAGACATGTCCACCGACGCAGTTTGGAGGCGAAAGCGTGAGTCGAACCAAGCGTCTTCGTGAAGAAGTACACAAATTCCTCGCAGAAAGAGGTCGTGCCAATACCGTAGAAGTATTTGATCACCTCAATGAGAGATTCAGTTGGGGTGCGACGATGAATCAGGTTGGAAATATTCTGGCTAAAGATACTCGATTCGAGAAAGTTGGAAGTGTCCGCGATTTCTTCCGTGGGGCCAGATACAGTGTTTGCATATGGTCGCTTTCCGGCCGATATCTAGGTGATTCTGGACCGACAAAAGCCACGGCGTAGACTCAAGTATTGTCTACGTAGGGCAGATCACAATGGCCCATCCTGTATGGCAGTTACTCCGGGGCGGTAACACGCTTGTCGGAGCATCTACCGTTGTGGTTGGTGCTTTGATGGTGAAGACAGATTTCACCACTACAGAATCTGTTTTGGTGTTGTTACACGCATGCTGCGTAGCAACATTCATGGGTGCATGGAATGCTTTCAATGATGTATTTGATTGTGAAATTGATGCGCTAAACCACCCCGAACGACCAATTCCCAGTGGTGCACTCACATTGGTTCAGGCCAAGGCGGTTGGGAGAGCCTCATTTTTGTTGTCGATATTCTCATTACTCGCTGCAATGACCGTTGCCGCCCTTTACTCTGAAAACCTCAATGGTTGGCTACCGAGTATCGGTATTTGGTTTCTAGCGTTTCTACTAATGTTCCATTACGAAATGGTCGTCCCAGCCTCATTTATGCTGAAACACAAGGGATTGATCGGAAATCTAGCCGTATCCCTATTGGTCGGTATCGTCATCGTTTTTGGTGCGGCTGCCGTAAATGGTATTGCGAACCCTCTGGTCTGGATTGTTGCTTCAGTCGCGATGTTGGTCAACGCAGCAAGAGAAATTGTCAAAGATATCGAGGATGAAGCTGGTGATGTTGATCGCGAAACACTTCCCAAACTCGTTGGTGCTAATCGTGCACGAGCAATCGCACAAATTCTAATCATCATGTCCTTCATTCCAATCGTGGCTCCATATGCGCGTGAACTATTGCCGATGGAACTCTTGTTGCTGCAATGCCCTGCCATGCTCGTCTTGGTTTCAGTCAAACCTAAGCTCTATAGAGGCGAAGATTACGCTGCCCAGCGAAGTCTTCGAATGGCAATGATGCTGGGGCTAATTGGTTTCCTCGCGAGCGTTCTATTCGCATTTTAGTAAAGTTCCCTGTAGGCTTGAAAAGCCGCAGGATTGCACAGGTAAGTCAGAATCGCCATTTGAGCCCACATTCTGTTCTCGGCTTGATCGAATACGATGCTGTTGGAACTGTCGATGACAGCATCGGTCACTTCCTCTCCTCGATGTGCCGGTAAACAATGCATGAAACCGTAATCACTCTTTGCATGTGCAACCAAATCTTCATTCACTTGGAATCCATCAAAGTCAGACATTTTGTCTGATAAATGCTCTTCACCCATGCTAACGAATACATCTGTGTAAATGATTGATGCACCTTTGCAAGCCTTAACTGGGTCATGAGTTTGTGTAAGTTTTGAACCTGATTTTTCAGCCAATTGAGTGGCTCGGATGACCACTTCCTCGGAAGGCTCGTATCCCTTGGGAACAGCCCAAGTACAATCCACACCCAACATTGCGCAAGCAAGCATGAGATCGTGGAGCACATTGTTTCCATCCCCGACCCAAGCAACATGCTCCCCATCAAGCGTAGGATTGCGCTCCATGATGGTCATTAAATCGGCTGCAGCTTGGCAAGGGTGATGCTGGTCAGATAGTGCGTTGATTACTGGGACCGTTGCACTCTCTGCAAGAGTCGCCACCATATCATGCCCAAAACATCGGTATGTAATTCCATCCAAGAAACGAGAAAGTACTGCGCCTGTATCTGCGATCGATTCAGATTTACCCATCTGGATGTCGCCTTTCAATAATGTCAGTGCTTGACCACCCAACTTGTGAATCCCAACCTCGAATGAAACACGTGTGCGTGTACTAGGTTTCTCGTAGATACAACCAATGCTTAATTCGTCTAGAGGTTTGAAATCATAATCTGTATCTGGGTCCTGCTTGAATTGAATTGCCCATTGTAAAATTTCACGGAAATCCTCGCCCAAATCGTCAATTGCGAGTAAATGTTGAACTTCATCAGTCAATTGTCCACCTCAGTTTCGTTCGCCTTCGATATCTCCAGCAAAACCATCACGTGTATCCGCCATGCCACCGAAAATACTCTGTGCGAAGGAAAGAATGTCAGCCAATCCTTCTTCTTGCTCACTTGATAGGGGTATCAAGCCTGGCTGAATCTGTGCATTTTGCATCATTCGTAACTGCCCTATGGCGAATTCAGTGCGTTGGCCACCTGCTTCTTCAAATAATGCGGATTCTAGTAGATCCAAATCTTCACCCCACCCAAGTACTCGATCTAAATCTTCAGGAGGTAATAAATCAGATTTTGAGAGGAAATTCGCAGTGGGCAAGCCCAATCGGAAATGGACAATATTTGACAGAAGCATTTGGGACACGAAACCTGATGCCGATTGTGAGAGCATCGGATCAAACAGGAAAATTAGTGCGGCTTGGCCCTGACCTAGAACTTCGACCATGTGAGAACTTGCTTCTCGGAATGCAAACAA
This sequence comes from Methanobacteriota archaeon, assembly GCA_002701965.1. Classification (GTDB taxonomy): domain Archaea; phylum Thermoplasmatota; class Poseidoniia; order Poseidoniales; family Thalassarchaeaceae; genus MGIIb-P. The sequence goes on from NZXM01000065.1 coordinate 3,820, forward strand.
CTCGACTTGACCAGGTGTATCAATAACCAATAAATCACCAGCAAGGCCTTCAAGCTCATCCTGAATGTCATAAGATTGTGCTGCAACCAAATCTGCAGCTAAAATTTGAGCACCATTCGGCCCCAAGTCATATTCTTCCATGACTTCGTGCAACGATATCAAATCCCGCACATCAAATTCAGGGTCATAGTGGACACGTTCTGCGCCAGGGTCCAAATTAATGGTGAGGCATTCGACCTCAAGGAATCGTGTCCAACGTTGGAATGCTGTAACNAGAGTGCTCTTACCTGCACCCGCAGTACCTACAACGAACAAAACTGGGGGCATACTACTATCGCTGACACTCACATTGTTTGGCGTTTGACTGTGGTTCATCAACCCTCCGACACCCTAACGGTCCTATGGACCGAGGTATTTGGCCCGCAATAATGGTTATACCGCTTCCAATTTTGTCCCAGTGATATCCCACGCCATACGGAGGAATTCAAATGACTGAAGAAAACGATGATGGAACAACGCCGCCACCACCCCCCGGACTACCGCCTGCACCCCCAACACCCCCTGGTCTCGAACCCCCNACGCCACCAGNACCTCCNGCCCCACCAGGACTGGANATGCCGGCTNCACCTCCAATGCCNCCTGGCATGGATTCACCTGCCGAACCTCCAATGCCTCCGGCNATGGATGCGCCACCTTCTCCNCCTGAAGCNCCACCGGCACCACCAATGTTGGATGAGTTGAGTGGGGTNGCAGATGATGATNTGGGAGATCCCCTTGATTTGTTGAGTGCAATGGAAGATGACGTAGATACTACGGCCGAAATGCCCCCTGCTCCTCCTGAAGCACCTCCATCTCCACCTGGAATGGNTCTGAAGCACCCCTCAGAGGCGCCCCCTGCTCCTCCTGAAGCACCACCATCTCCACCTGGAATGGATCTGGCACCCCCAGAGGCGCCGCCTGCTCCTCCTGAAGCACCACCATCCCCACCTGGAATGGATTTGCTGGCACCACCAGCTCCTCCAGCCCCACCGGAAGCACCGCCTGCCGCACCAGGACTTGATTTGCTAGCTCCTGCGGCTGAAGAGGTTGAAGACAGCCAAGAATCATCACCACCTACATTGGATTTAGCTCCTGCTGTAGAACCTGAAATTGAATCTCATGAAGCGATTGGCGAGGAGCCTGTTGAGTTGAATCTTGCTGGCGGAAAAATCCGTAATTCTGCAGAAGTCGACGCGATTCCAGGGCACAAACTCGTTGCAACTTTGGAAGAATCCGAATCAGCTACATTGAGTGCCGATGGTGAAGTTGTAAAGCAGTCTGTAAAGGGTTTGCTCACTCTAACGAATCCTAGTGACACCGACCGTCTTTGGGACATTGATGTAATATTGGAAAACTCTGAGCACTCCGATCTCGAAGGAGATTTGCCTTACTCTGAACTCGAACCCGGTGCAGACCAAACTGTAGGATACAATGTCGAAGGGCCACGAATGCTTTGCCTTCGAGAGAGAATTGACACTTGGACTGCTCGAGATAAAGAGCGAAGTCTATCGATTGAGCGAAGTGCAGAGGCCCAAGAAATAGGTCTAGAACTCGAAGTCGAAAATATGGGTTCTGTTCAGCTTAACGATGTAGTTGTCACGCGTACGTTCCCTGTTCAAATTCAAGTGAGCGAAGCAGCAGACTATGAACGTCAAGGCGATACGATTACCTGGAGTGTAGGTCGATTGTCAGCCGGTGAGTCCCGAACCTTGACCATCCCAGCCGCTGTTACAGCAGAAGCTGTGGATGCAATAGATGCTGGTTCAGCATCAGCCACATATACCGCTGAAGCAACACTATCAGGAATTAATTTCGGTGAGGTCGATGCACATTGCCGAGGATTTTCATACATGGTTGTTGATGAAGATGAGCGCCCCGACAATTATCGATGTCAAGCTGTCTTTGAAAATCGATCATCATTTACTGTCGATTTGACCAGACTTACAGTTTCTCAAACTGGATCTGATGAGCACCTTTTCGAAATTGAAGATGTTGAAGAAGATGTTCTTCCTGATGGCCGATGGGAAAGTGACGTCAAGGTCGTTCACTCAATGGACAAGCCTACATTTAGCCAAGAGTTGCTCTACACTGTATTGCCTCGTGTCTCTAGGAAAACAGAGGGAACTGTTAACCTGCAGTCACAACACATCGAAGTGCTTGAAGCCGATATTGACAAGAACTACTCTTTGGATGTTCTACGACATTATCGACGTACTGAATTGGATGCTACAATTGAAATCGAAAACACTGGTTCAGCAGTGATCAACCTACTTCGAATTCACGACGATATCCCTGGACTATTTGAGGCTCCAGAGGCAGGTAGTGTAAAGGCCAGTATTGAGAGCAAGGACTTGAATCCAGAGCAGGTTCGAATCGAAGTTCATGATGGAATTAAGCACGAGAAAAATCGCATCTCACCAGATGGACCAGGGTTCCATATGGAGATTACGATTGGTCAAAAAGGTCCAATCGGTCTGAGTCCCGGACAGAAGATGACCATCAGTTATCCATTGATCGCACCAGACCCAAGTCCTGCAAACGATGTGGTGGCTGCACCAGCGCGCATCGACTTTAGTGCAGAACGATATGGGCCGATTGCCACGAGAGCACCGCGGGTATCACCAGTTGTACGCGTTACACACCGTAAGGTCAACTATGACTCCGGGAAGGAAGTATTCCCCGCAGGAGGAGCTGGGCGTTATGAGGCAATGATCATGTTCAACAATCGTGCTGATTCGGCACTCCAAGATGTTGTCATTCACGACATCATCCCTGGAGCGTTTGAGTTACTAGAGTCGAAGGTCACTTCATCTCATCAAGGTGAAATCAAGTGTGACATGACGGAGGAAGGCACGACCGATGGCAAGAAGATGTCATGGAATATTGGTACTGTGGGCAAAGGGGAGCGAATTGAGGTGATTTACGAATTCAAAGGCGACCCNGAGGCTGGATTCAAGGTCAGCGACGCCCAGGAAATTCATGGAATCGATGTCGGAGAAGAAATCGATGATGATGGAGACGAAACGACCCAAATTGCTGAAGAGACCGTCGAAGAAACAGTTGAAGAAGTTGAAGAGTTAGTGTCTGAAGCTGAGGATACGCTGAGTGAGGAACNGATGAGGAAGTCGAATCCAGTGAAACAGGAAACGAAGAAGAAGGAAACGAAGAACCTCAAGAAACTGTCGAACCTGAATCTGGTGAAGAAGTTGATGATGCCAGTGACGAAGAATCTGTTGATTCGGAGGAAGCACCTTCGGATTCATCTGATGAGGATGATGAAATGGATGCTGCGTTGGCCAAGATTACTGGAACAGGCACCCCCTCCGAGAGTGATAATTCTGAAGCAAGAACATGTCCAATCTGCAACGCTGAAGTTGCAGCTGGCATGACACAATGCCCTGTCTGCTCATTTACGTTTTAATCAATCAAAATCGAGTAAGTCTTCCGGGATTTCGGCTTCTATAGCCGTTTCAACAGGCTTTGAATCCCCTTGCAACGCACTCATGTCGACTTGTGGACGTGTTTCGTTCAAACCTAGTAATTCTGTAACTTCTTGATTTGCAGGTGCAGAAAGATCTGTTGCACTCATCCCTGCCATTGCCTCAACAGAATCNCCAGAAAATGTCACAGGTTTTAGATTCAATTCACGTCTAGATTCGATGGGTGTGAAATCNGTATCGAGTTGGCCGGTTTCCAAGAGGTCGATCTCAGGTACAGAAGTTCCAATGATAGGGGCACATTCACGCAAGAAATCATGCAATATCCTACTAGAGCTCCCACCTTGAACAAATGCCACCTTCGCTCTCTCCCAAGACTCTTCCTTACGCCCACGTGTCCAAATAGTTCGACATAACCCTTCAGTCGCGACATCTGCTTGAACACCAACAGAGAGAGCACGGGACCAGAGAGATTCAGCGAGTTTTAGCTTATTCAGTGATGTTGCCGTTTGTGCTGCACCCATTGCAGCATCCGCACGTTGTGGATGTGCTTTCAAAACAGCGCGATACACCTTCAGTGCTTTGCGTTCTTGACCAATTGCCCGCAATACACGTGCATGACGCATCTTGAATTCCGGTTCTCTCTTCCAGCGCTTGCTCGCTGCGCGGAGAAGAGATTCAGCCTGAATGAGATCACCCTCTACCTCGGCAGCCTGCGCCTGCCGCAGTGCATCCTCAGGTGACTCCATATCCTCCGCATAGGCTTGGTGAAATTGAATGTTCCCAATTTGCGATTAGTACATGTTTTCAACCCGAAGGGTTGATGGCACGTCTACATCAGCAACGGTTTGTGGCTGAGGAATTACCCGACCAACCCGAGATGCCCCTTGGGCAACTATTCATGCCAATCGTGTTGCTCATTGGCATGTCATTCATCCTGATGTCAGACGGACTTCGTGTATCGATGGCTGGCTTGGCAGGTGGAATTCTTGAACCTGCATTACCATTTCATGACCTATATTTCGTCCCCACAGTTTTGATAGTTGGTTCTTCGATTATGATTGTGAATACTGTGTTTCGTTCACTGTTTATGGATCCGATGAAACAGGCACATCTGAATCACAGAAACAAACAACTGCGCAAATTGATGAATGAAGCACGACTATCGAGAGATCATGTCCGACTCGAGAAGATCCAGAAAATGCAAATGCATTTGATGCCAGAGACAACTAAGTTGCAAATGGCAATGATGAAGCCAATGATGTTCACTATGATTTTCATCATAGGAATCTTTAGCTGGATGTATGTAATGGTTGAAGGGTTTCGCGTTGAACATATTAGTCTCCCATGGAGCCCCCAGTGGAGTTTTAACGGCAAAGTTCTGTTTTTCCCAGCATGGATTGCTGCATATATTACCCTGAGTGCACCTTTGGGCAGAATTGTAGACAGGCACCTGAAATTGATGCGTTACCGGGCCCATCCCCTGGTCGTTTCAGGTGAAACCTTAGACGAACCACTGCTAGTCCTACTCAAAGAAAAGAAGGCAAAGAAACAAAACAATCGCCGTACTCAAAGAAGTCAACGTCGAAATCGAGGCAGCAGTTCCGATAGTGTGGAATTAGAGGCTCCCGAAAAAGTTGTGCAGACACATGCTCGAGGTCGGACACTTGAAGGTGTACTCTGCCCCTCATGTGGCGGAGATTCAGTGATTAGAACTGATTCCGGTAGG
>NZXM01000029.1 GCA_002701965.1 Methanobacteriota archaeon
GTCAAAACGCATCCTCTTCCAACTGGAATTGGTTCGAATCAGCAAATTAGGGATGGGGAATTGGCACTTCTCTCCAATGGGGACGAAATCGTCATTGAATCTGATTCCCAATCTGAATTCTTAATTCTAGCTGGACCTGAATTGAATGAACCAATTGCCCGTTATGGTCCCTTTGTAATGAATACTCAAGAAGAGATACATCAAGCGATTGTGGATTACAGAAACGGGGTATTCACTAATTGAATTAAAAAAAGCCCGCCAGAGGCACCGAAGCGCCTCTGACGGGCCTGTGTGTTATCTTGTGTTTAGCAAATCAGGTCTAATCAAAGATGGTCGACGCGCTGCTTCTTGACGTTGGCCTTCTTGATCTGGCCTTTCGCCTTCAGCCACTCCGGCGCTGATGCCGGAGGGGTCACCATTTCGGTCCAGCCCTTGAAGACGTGAACACGCTTGGTGCCACGCTCTCTCAGGTGGATGTCTGTTGCGCCACGAGTGGCTGCCTTCAAAGCCGCGCCACGAGGCTGGCGACTTGCGAAGACCTGGCTTGTGTCTTTACCGCCCTTCATCAGGACGAAGTACTTCTTTTCTCCCATAGAGTATCACCTCTGGTAAAGACGCTATTTGGGACCACCTTAAGGATTCCCCCGAATAAACGCTATACCGCGCCCCAAATCGGGGTTTTTTGATTTTTTCGAACAGAATACAAAATACAGACGCAAGGGTCCGATTATGAGTTTTTATTGAGTATTTTGGGATGATTTTTGCTTAAGATTGGTTAACGTTGGAGCAGTACAACGTTTGGCAAAAAATAACGATTTGAAATTTAATTTGAATTTAATTACAGATAATAGATTCAAACAATACAGTGGTGATATTTTTCGAAATTCTTACAGGGTTTTATTGTTTCATTATGCCATAAATAATCGAAAATGATGAAGATTATTCCTCTTCAAAAATACTTAAAATATCGTCTTCTGGATTGGTATTCGTCTGTTGCTCAACTCTGTAAAGATTGATTTGTTCTTGTGTCCAACCAGCACCAAGCAATTGCTCATCTGTCCACTCTTTGGTTTCTAATCCTGATATTCCTGCCATTTCAGCTAAGCGTTCCTGTGATTGATCACGATCTTGGTTTGACCAAGCCTCATCAGGGAGGTGCTCATTTTCTTCAATTAGCTCTTCTTTATCTCTCGAATACAGTACAGATGTAAGGGCCAAAATGATGAGCAATCCACCCAAAATGGTCCCGATGATAAACGTGAATGATTCATCACCTCCTCCTTTTTGTGTTGTGTTTTGCTCATTCACTATCGTCAAAACTCCTGTTTCCGCTCGAATCAACATAGAGTCAGTCACGGAAAGTGATGTTTCGTCTAAGCAAGCGAAGTATAGTGTGTGATTGTTTTCCTCCGTACCCGGTGGTGTCCAATCCAATGTCCACAGTCCATCAGCCATTGGGATGAACAATTGAGAATAGAGCGTAATGTCATCTTGGTCTTTAATTAAAATTGAGCATTCCATATTGGTGGTCCCATCTAAATCGTTGATTTGAACAATCAAAGTGCTTTGATTTCCAGAAGTAAATTGCTTTGGCATTGCTGAGAAATCTAGTGTGGGTTTTGAACCCACAAGTGTGAATTCCAAGGTTGGTGAAATCCCGATGGTTGAATCAATATCGCGTACGTACACAGTAAGTTGAACCGCACTCAAAGGAAATTCTCGCAGATATGAGTCTTCAATCAGTACCATGAAAAATTCGGTTTCAAGGCCTGTACCAGGGGTACATTCTGACGGTGGTATCATCTCTTCAAAGAATACCGAGGGAAGCATTCGTTCTGTATTCGGTCCTGCAATGAGTTTGATACCAATATTGTCCACAGGACGAGTATCGACGATTCCGACCCAAACAGTTCCGGATTCTCCTCGAATAAATTGTTCACTCACCATATCTGATTTACACAATATTGGAGCAGAAATTTCAGGTGGAGTTAGAAACACTGGACGTGTCCAAGACCATTCCATTCCTGCCCACTTTCCATCGAGAACTTGAGAGGTAATCTTAGCATCTCCAACTTCTAACCCTGGTGGGGCAGTTACGGTTGAACCTTCGATGTATTGCAANCCAGCACCCGGCCACAATATGCTTGAATTTAACATATAAATCGCATCAGGGTCATCTGGATCNATCAATTCAATGACAATCTCATCTCTGCCCCCATCCAAGTATTCTTTGCCTAAGATTTTCAGTTCGGCTTGCGGCGGTAAATCATCCGGTGTAAGGCTTCGATTCGACCATTCAACATCACCTACATGTAGAGCAATAACAACNGGTTCGAGTGCGCTCCCGACTTCAGGTATCCAATTCGAATGGTAGCAGGTTTTGCTNCCACTAGAGCTNGATTGAATTGGTTTGCTCATTTCTATTCCATCGACTAAAATTGTCGGTGTTTCAGTTAAGTTGTCATGGTCAACATCGACCACGCAAGCCGTCAACACATGTAGTTGNCCTCGAATCCATCCGAGCGAACCCTGCGTTGGAGGNGAGAATCCCTGCCAAGGTTCTAGGTCGACATCCGAAACATGCACNCCATACCATGAGGCGCTAGCATCGATGATTTGGAATGCTGAATCCCACCACACTTCGGAGGTTTGGTTTTGGAAATCGTACACAATCCAGTGGAGGTCGACCCGATCTAGGGGGGCATCGGTGGGCAGTACAATCGATGCCTTCCACAGTAACCCATTGTTCAATGTTGTAGCGGCAGTCGGAGTGAACGACTCATTCGAACCATTGTATCTCCACGAAAGTGTAGCGGATGCGACCCCGAAATCATCCGAAACTTCTGCTTGACANATGACAATTCCACCGCGGGTTGCGGTAGTTGTGGAACAAGTAAAGTCATCAATCATGGGTGGGCCATTGATATCCATTTGNATGGTTTTCAGGTTATTGTCCTTAACTCGTTCAGGGCTTGAATCCTCAGGAATCCAACGAATTAACAACTCTGTAAATCCAATTCGTGAAGGTGTAATGTTGACAGGTAAAATNAGACGACTTCCAGCATCATTTCCNCCCGGAATTGACATTGTAGTATTTGCGAGCAAGACATTATTCAAGCGCTCACGAATCTCCAAGTGACCGTTAGCCACACCAGGGGCTAAATTTTCCAATAGAATTTCGATACTACCATTCGTACCCGCAGACAATCGATTGGGGATNGTAACTTCAGAGATGTTGATATCATGCAAACGATNGCTGTATGCTGCCATCTTCGGGTCACCAATGACTGTACCCATCCAAGAGAGGAAGGTGTTAGATGCTGCATAACATTCCGACATTGTGTATCCATTTGCGTAGCATGAAAGCAATTGATCTGGATTAGAGACAGCACTCAGATAGGGTTCGTAGACGTAACCCTTGACGCCCGAAACCCCATCGTCGAGNAGGTCAGAAATCAAGCTTTGACCATAACTTGAGTTGATTACAAACGTACGCCCACCCGTGCTCACCGCAGTCTCTGCAATACTTCCATTTAACCACTCAAAGTGAGGTCGTATNGGNTACAAATTCAGGGTATCAAAGAAAACAGATCCATTGTAGGTCCCCTCCGAAAGCTCAGCAACTTGACGAACTACAANTTCTGAGGTGTTCGTANGGGGGCGGAATCGAAGTTGTCTGAGTTCCCAATCATCAGAAAANCCTCGTTCTTGAGAACGATTGAGTGAAATNGAGTTTCCNGATTGATCGAAAGCTTCGACCTCCAACCACCAGTTTCCTTCCATCCACCCATCACGCATTGAGTATCCATCNATCACCCAAACGTGTTCTGAAAAATCAGAATCGATTTCAAATCGCTGTTCGACGAAAGCGANTGAATTNTTNGTGGTATTGAATCCNGGACAAATCCATACGATTTCATCATGGACATCNGATACTTCTTCAGCATCTAATGCNGTTTCCCAAATCTGGACTTCATCAATTACTCCACTGAAATGAGTGTTTCCAGCCCGATTGACACCGAATTTGTATATCTCAATACTGTTGACTGTACCATTTGGAACACTCTGGTTTAGGATTTCAACTCCATCCATGTACAGTGTAATGGTATCGTTATCGAATGTAGCCACCAAATGCTGCCATGCAGTGGGGTCCACGGTACCAAAACTGTACGAGTTATTGTGGTATAATTCCCAATTCCCTGGGTTTCCGCCGCTGGTTTGGAATTGAAATGAATCGTCGTCACCTGCGACATCATTGACCGCAATCACCGATGAATGACGGGATTGTCCACTTTGATTGGCCTGAACCCAAAGACTCACTGTGAAATCAGTCACCAAATCTTCAACATCGACCCGTGCTTCATCATCAATCCCATCGAAGAATGCACAGTTTCCTAGCACACAAGTTCGCCATTGTGTGCCATTGGTACCTGTGAAGTTAAGGTGAGCATCNCCGATNGAATCGTTGGCTTGGTCACCAGACGCCTGGTCAAAACTCCAGTGNTGAATCAGTGCATTTTCTCTGACAGGGGNGCTACTGCCTCTGGTGAGCACATTGGTTGGAACAGTTTGCTTAGAAACTCCAGGTCCCTCCCATTTCAGTTGTAATCCTGCATGGCCTCCGTGCTCAAAAAACTCGGTACGCAGATGNTGTTCTCCAGCTTCTAACCAAATCACACCTGAGCGCTCCCGCATTCCATGGTGTCCTTGGTTATCGACAACCTCAACATCATTGATCCACAATTTACCACCATCATCACTGCTGAGGTAGAAGGTCCAATTCCCATCACTCGGGATATGTATGATTCCAGTATGGCGAGCACTCCAGTAATCGAGGAATCGACTGTCTAATCCAGTCCAAAGGCTGGTGGTTGAAGGCCAATCGATATTGGGTTCATGTCGGGTGAAATCAGGCGTTCGGCCTGAGAGGTTGACCATTGTACTGACATTGTAACTGACACCATTGTTGTCGAAATATTCAGCGAGAAGACCATTGGTGATTGATGCATCACTGGCACCACATGGGGCGTCTTCCAATCGACCTTCCATGGCCGCATTCCCATCTCTTTTGATGTCAGTTTGTCTAGTCCACCACCATTGTTCGCCTGGCGAGAGTGAAGGCGCAACTCCATCCCAGTGTCGAGAACCTGTTGACCAACTTCCATCAGATGTATCATATCCTGAATTTGATAATTGATTAACTGTCCATGCTCCATCGTTGCTCCCCCATGCAGCATACATCGAAACATTTTGCATCCCGGTTACGTAGGTCGAATTTTGATTGAAGTGGACTGGGATACCAATTTCGCTCATAGATTGATTGGTAGTATACAACAAATCATTCCACCACTTGTATCCTGATCCGTTTCGATTGGTGGCTAAATCCAATACACTCAATCCGTGCTGACCAAAGCTGTTGTTTGCTTTGTCAATAAGTCCCAGTGCGGTTTGTACATCATATCCAGTCAACCTGGTTACGAGGTAATGACCCTGTTCGGCGCGAGTGAATTGTTTCATTTCATTTCCAGCAGCCAATCCATAATTCGATTCGACATACCAATCTCCAAATATTGCAGAGGCGTATGTTCCATTGATTAGGGCCAATTCAGAATCGAATGAAGCCCTGATATTTGTGCCTCCATTGACTCGAAGAGGAATGCCCTTTGTGGTCACCAAGACATTGAGTTCAGTCAAGTTCCGATCTTCAATCATTTCAGAAATTGGTTCTGCAAAGAATTGTGTAAATTGATTGGCATTGATGGTTTCTCCTGTTGGTGTACTCTCGTTGGTTAACAACAGGACACGTTCAGGTGGGATATTTCTTGCCAGAGCAAATGCCGTACCAATGGTTCGACTCTCTTCACTCTCATTGTTGATTATGACGGCAACATCGCTGTAATCAGTGTAGGTATCAAATGTAAACGGTTCGAGTATAGCCACATCTCTGAATGGTCCCTCATCGCTGGTATCTGTATGCGCTTTTGCTTCCTCCGGAAGCGCAACTGCGGACCAACTCTGCAGCGCGAAGAGACATACGAGGGCAATCGCCAGACGTGAGCGCACAGAATGGCACCCTTGCCCTCAACTTTTCACCATGTCGGCATCGTGACAATCGGTACCTATGGTACCGTTTCGATTAGAATACCCTCATTTTTGCGATGAGCATAAATCAGGCGGCCCCCCCCTCCCCATGTATGCCCGATGCCATCATCGCTAGACAATGCCGTCATTCGCTCTTACGCGTCATTGCCGGAGATTTGACTAGATACGAGGCTGAAGTGGGGGTTACATGCGCGAGCAACCGCTTGGCTGGTCGTGAGGGGCTGGATGCAAAGATGCACACAGCTGCGGGTGAAAAATTACGTGAGGCCTGCATCGAGATCGGAAAAGTCCAACGTGCTCAGAATTTGCAACCTTGCCCAGTCGGGACAGCGGTAACGACATCTGGATTTGATTTACCACAAAAGCACTTGATTCACGTCGTGGGGCCAGACTGCCGTCGCCCCAGTCAAGACGAAGGACGACGTGAGTTGATCGTCAAAGCCTACGAAGCCATGTTTGACGAAGTTACAGCACTCGGCGGTATCGACACGATTGTTTGCCCTCCTCTTTCGATGGGTGTCTATGCGTATCCACACCGTGAAGGGGCTCGCATGACCATGGAAATTTTACTCGGTTGGTTGGATGGCGAGGAAGAACCAGGGATCAAAGATTTCATCCTACTCGTTGATGACGAAAATTTCGTCAAGAACCTGAAAACGGTCTACCGTGAATCTGAAGACCAGTTTCCCGGCGTTGATTGCACAAGGCAATATCGAACTCGCCGTTTCTAAGCACACGTGATCTAGCGGTTATGATGCATGGTTCCCAACCATGCCACCCGAGTTCAAATCTCGGCGTGTGCATCTCAGAACAATGGTTCTTCGTAATCGTCGTCAGAAAGGGTTCGCCACAATCCATCAGGCACGTCGTCGTAGACACCAGCGTATGGATCATCATTGACAATCACCCTCTTCGGCTTCTGAAGCGCATTAATCGCCTCAGGTTTGAATTTCCAATAATGAATTCGCCATTCCCGACCATCCCAAAGAGTGGTTTCCTCTGATTCGGTTGTCAGAAGGTCATAATCTTGGAACATGTAGAACAAGTTTCGATCCGTGGGTTCAAGTGCATTGTCAATGATTCTGTCGTAGAACCCAAAGAATCCCAGAGCATGCTCGGCCATCCCCTCCGCGGTAATGGTTTCCATATCTGGGTCAATATGGGTCTGTATTGCAGTAGTCAATGATGCCAAACTCATGCCCATAATCGTCCCCCCTGCGACGAGAACATTTCTCGCCCAACGTAACATGGGAGTGGGCTGACCTATTTCAACGGTTGGCGATTTTGGTTTCTTTGGACCTTACATCATGCTGTTTCGTCACGGTTAAACGCTAGATTCGATGCGTTTGGTATGTGTCCGAGTTTGTTGAAGGGAATTTCCTCGGATTGCCAGAGGGTCAAGGTACACCTGACGTGGCCATTCTCTCGGTTCCATATGAGCTGACGAGTTCGTACGGTCAGGGGAGTAACGAGGGCCCCAAAGCCACAATTGCGGCATCTGCTCAAGTCGAATTGTATGATGCATTATTGCCCGAGGATTTACCCTGTGGATTTCAAATTCGAACGGCTGAGGCTTGGAATGGGGAAGGGGGGACTTTGCAAGAGCAGTTATCCGGAATTTGTGAATATGTCACTCCGTACCTAACATCATCATTTCCAGTTATTCTCGGAGGCGAGCATGGAATGTTGCCAGCAATCATTAGTGCAGTCAGTGAGGGAATCAATCTCAAGGATTTGACGATTGTACAAATCGATGCGCATGCTGATTTACGTGATGAGTTGGAAGGCGATTCATTCAGCCATGCATGTGCAATCCGACGGTCATTGGATTTGGGTGTTGGACAGGTCCTGCAGATTGGGATTCGAGCATTTGCTCGTGAAGAGATTGAATTCGCAGACAACGATGGTCGGGTCCAATCTTGGTTTGCTCGCGATATTTTGAATCCATGTGGTGGCGAAGCAGCTTGGAGAAAATGGCTTGATACATTGTCAAGAATCAGTGGCCCTGTATGGTTGACTTTGGACATGGATGGATTAGATCCTGCTTACGTCCCGACAACAGGCACTCCCGTTCCCGGCGGCCTCGCATATTGGCAGGTCGTCGAAATCATCGAAAAGATTGCGACAGCGAGTGATGCGAAATGGATTGGAGCAGACATCAACGAAATTGTGCCTGATCCAAACAATAACGTCACTGAATTCACTGCAGCCATGCTTGCAACAAAAATCGTATCGACATATCTTGCCAGTCTATTGAGGGATGAACAATGAGTGCGAAAGGGAGGCATGTAACACTCGATTACACTGGATTTACCGGCGAAGGTCAATGGATGTTGGCAGTGCTTCAAAATGCAGTTGAACGTTCAAATGTTCGTGAAGTACACGCCCACGTTTCAGAGTTTGATGGAACAGAGAGTCCACCAGGTTTTGCTGCTGTGGTCTTAATCGACGAAAGTCATGTCAGTGCGCATTGTTATGCAGATGATGGAATTTTAGCTGTTGACTGCTTCACTTGCGGCGACGCAGACCCAAATGTGATTGCTGATGATATTCATCAACAACTTTTGGCGGTGAACCCCACACTCTGTTTAGTACAGAGAACCGAATTGGAAAGATTTGTTACATAATAATTCAATTGGAAATTTATTTTCTCAATTGAAAAATTTATTTTCAAATTCTGATCATTTTGTTAGATATTTTTCATTCAAGATTGTCAAAATACACTCATCTGCAGAGGAATAATCTCAAATCCACATCACCACACCTACGGTGTGATGCGCGGCCTTGCGGTGTTCCTCGTGGTCATGATGATGACTCCAGTTCTTGTCACTGCAGAGCAGGAATGGCCTGGAGAACCAATAGACAATCACGTTCACATGACCTGGGCTGCAATGACCCTTGAAGTCAATGAATGGGCCGATGAAAATTCTGACATTGTCATTTTGCTCGACGTAGGTAAATCAGAGCTTGGAAAAACCCTCTGGGTGGTTCAGTTGTCCGATTGGTCAATGGAAACCAAAGCCGATGGGGGTCCGAAAGAAATCATCTATATCGATGGTGGACATCATGGCAATGAGTATCTGGGTACAGCTCTCGCGTGGCTGTCAGCCAAATGGTACATCAACGGATGGAACGAAGGAAATGAGGAAGCGGTTCGAGTTTTGCANAATTCAGANGTGCACGTCTTGATTATGCTCAACCCNGACGGAAATGACTTCGATACACGNTGGAATATCAATCAAGTNGATCTGAATAGAAATTANGANCACTATTGGAATACTTGCCCNACTACACAACCNGGGAGNAGTGCATTCAGTGAAGCCGAAACCCATGCTAACTCGATTTACATGAATACTGAAGTTCCTGATGCAGATTTGTATGTCACCATGCACACGGGTGTTTGGATTATTCTCTATCCTTGGGGNAAATGGCCTGAACAACCCTCTGACTGGGAACTTTTCCACTTCATTCGAGATGATGTCCATGATAACATCTCTGACATCCCCATCCAAAATGCAAACCAGGGACTGTATCCCAATTGTGGAACCAGTCGCGATTATGGCTACGGTGTGATGGGTTTCCCCACCTTCACCTTCGAAACTGATGACGAGCAATTTGTGCCAGGATCATTTGAATCCCTGGAAGATCGGTTGGATGAAGAGATGGATGTGATGCGATACCTGATTGACAATGTTTGGTACTGGAGGGCAAGACTTTCTCTCAATTCATTCGTTGTCGAAAATGGAAACATTGCTATCGATGTCGATAATTTGGGTCGTGCTAGCACATCGAATGCAACCGTTCGTTACGTTGATGATGGAGCAGTCCAATGGACATCTGAAACATTTGGAGTGAATGCCACCAATAACACACAGATTATTCTTGATGCATCGAATTTGTCAATGAGTAATACAGGATTCTTTGAGTTGTATTATCAAAAGCGTGTAATCGATGCCAGCAAATGGGTCAATGAATCGATTCCTCCTGAGATTATTGAGATCTCTGACTCTAAGGATTCAGGATTCCTGCCATTCGCCTCTCCGATGCTTGCAATCCTGGCGATTGGTTTAGCGGGAATCCGTAAAAATGAAGATTTGAGCTGATTTCTGTGTTTTAGATATACAAAATCGAACTCTAAATGCGGATTCTTCGACACAATGCTTTGTATATCGGAACTGAATCGGCAAGTTCAGTGATTCTATGGATGCAAAGGTAAGTGAATTTGGCAAGATTGGAGATATTCTGGTTCTACCGCTGTTTCAAGGGACTGACAAAGCCCCAAACAATGCCCTCAACGGTTTGTCAAGAACACAGCGAAGTTTGGTTAATGATGCACTGGCGAGCGATTCTTTCTCAGGAAAAAATGGGAAGCATCTTCATGTTTGGACTTCGGGCTGCCAAGTTGTTTTGGTCGGTATGGGGCAGACTCCTAGTGAGAAAGAATGTCGAGATGGTGGAGCCAAAACCTTGGCAGCATTAGGCAAAGACCATGGCACAAACATCACAGTAAGATTCACCACTGGATGGACGACTTCGATGATGTCTCTGTTTGCAGAAGGTATGATTCTTCGAGATTATGATTTTGACAAGTATCTACAGAAGGACGAGGATGATGTTGAAGGAGATTGGAGTCTAGATTGCCAAGCGAGTGCTCGACATCAAGTTGCCCTTAGCTCAGCGGTTTCAAGTTCAATTGCGATTTCCAAAGGAGTTCACACTGCACGTGATTTGGGCAATGAACCCGCCAATGTCATGTATCCGGAAGAATATGCGAAACGCGCAACAGATTGGGCCAAAGGAAAAGCCAATGTTGAGGTTGAAATTTGGGATTACGCTCGTCTACAAAAAGAAGGAATGCACGGTGTGATTGCGGTCGGTAAAGGCAGTGAAAGAAAGCCTTGCATGGTCTTTTTCCGACTCAATCCCACTGCAGACAAGAACAAGCAAGTACCCTGCATTGTCGGCAAGGGGATCACCTTCGACACTGGAGGTATTTCCATCAAACCCTCCGCGGGTATGTGGGACATGAAGTTCGATATGCATGGTTCAGCAACGGTTTTCGGACTGTTTGTCGCTTTGTATGAAAGTGGATACACAGGTCGCGTCAATGGAATTACCTGTATGGCCGAGAACATGCCAAGCGCAGGTGCTTACCGGCCTGGTGATATCATCAACACCTATTCTGGAAAGACCATCGAAGTACTCAACACCGATGCTGAAGGACGAAATGTTCTATCCGATGGATTGTGGAAAGCCGGCGAACTCAACCCATCATACATCGTTGATCTAGCGACACTTACGGGTGCATGTGTGGTCGCTTTGGGACATGAAGCCAGTGGACTTTGGTCGAATGATGATTCGTTGTCTGCTCGAATTCATGCTGCGGGTAATGCCGAAGACGAAATAGCCTGGCCCATGCCATTGTTACCAGCCTTTGAGAAGGAAATGACCGGCTCTAAGATTGCTGATGTACAAAATCTTGGCAAAGGGCGCTGGGGTGGCGCTTGTACCGCCGCTGGTTTCCTCAAGCAATTTGTTCAGGAGAGAGATGGTGAACAGATTCCATGGGCCCACCTAGACATTGCAGGGACAGCCTGGGGTGCTTCGACCAACGCCATGGTAGCCCATGGTGCAACTGGAATCCATGTGCGAACTTTGCATCGTTTGATNACTGAGTGATTCAGTCATCGTCTTCGTCTACGACCTCAAAGTCGGCATCGACGACATCTTCCGCAGCATCAAATCCAGTGTGGTCTCCCCCGTCTTCTTCGGCCATGTTTGCGGCAGCAGCTTCGTACAACTTAGCTGAGATTCCGTGCATGGCTTCTTCCAGCTCTTGGACCTTGGCCTGAATGGCCTCTTCATCGAGATCATCGTCAGATACAGGTCCGTCATCGGTTCGAATCATAGCCTCAAGTTCGGTTAATTTATCTTCAACACCAGAGGTATCTTCACCTTCGAGTTTGTCTCCAGCTTCCTTGAGAGTCCGTCGAGTTTGGTAGACAATATTGTCCGCAGTATTGCGCAATTCGACCTTCTTTTGACGCTCATCATCCTCAGCTGCAAATTGTTCAGCCTCAGAGATCTTTTGTTGAATTTCGTCTTCTGAGAGGCTGGTCGCACTCTCAATTCGAATTGATTGTTCCTTACCGGTCCCCATATCCTTAGCGGAGACGCTCACGATTCCGTTTGCATCGATGTCAAATGTGACCTCAATCTTGGGGATGCCACGTGGAGCCTGAGGGATACCCTCTAGGAAGAATTTCCCCAAAGTCACATTGTCCTTGGCGAACTTTCGCTCACCTTGTAGAACGTGGACTTCTACGGCAGGTTGATTGTCAGCAGCTGTACTGAACACTTCTGATCGTCGGGTCGGAATGGTGGTGTTTCGCTCAATCATTGGGGTGGCGACACCACCGAGAGTCTCGATTCCCAAGCTGAGTGGTGTGACGTCGAGTAGCAACACATCTGTGACACCTTCATCGCCGACGATGATACCAGCTTGNAGTGCTGCACCCATGGCCACGGCTTCATCAGGATTGATACCCTTGAATGGTGCCTTACCAGCCTCTTTTTCGATGGCTGCTTGAACCGCAGGAATACGAGTACTCCCACCGACCAAGAGAATCTTGTCAACATCTCCTGGCTTGACACCAGCATCCTTCATGGCTCGACGGGTTGGTCCCATGGTTGCTTCCACCAGATCTGCGGTCAAATCATCAAATTGAGCACGGGAGAGGTTGAGATCAAGGTGCTCGGGATTCCCATCCTTCATTGTGATGAAGGGCAGATTAATGTGGCTGGTTTGTGTACCGCTCAGTTCAATCTTAGCCTTCTCAGCAGCCTCTTTCAATCGACTCATTGCTTGGCCGTCGCCTGACAGGTCGATACCACTACTTTTCTTGAATTCAGAGACACACCAATGAATGACACGCTCGTCGAAATCATCTCCTCCCAATCGGTTGTTTCCAGCAGTCGCCTTGACTTCGATTTGAGGTTGATCATCAACCTGATAGATTTCGAGGACAGAGACGTCGAATGTACCACCGCCGAGATCGAAAACAAGGATGGTTTGATCATCTTCTTTGTCCACACCATAGGCTAGTGCGGCTGCGGTCGGTTCGTTGATGATCCGTAGAACTTCAAGACCCGCAATTCGACCAGCATCTTTGGTGGCTTTGCGTTGAGCATCCGTGAAGTAAGCAGGGCATGTAATGACGGCCTGCTTGACTTCTTGACCAAGATAGGCCTCGGCATCCGCCTTCAGTTTTTGTAGGATAAACGCAGAAATCTCCTGGGGAGTGTATTCACTTTCGTCAACACCTTCTTTCCAATTTGTTCCCATTTCACGCTTGACAGACATGAATGTCCGCTCATTGTTGGTTACAGCTTGGCGTTTCGCCGTCACACCCACAAGTCGCTCGCCATCTTTGGCAAACGCGACCACACTGGGTGTAGTTCGGGCACCTTCGGCGTTGGCGATGACCATCGCTTCGCCTCCTTCAATCGTTGCCACACAGCTGTTTGTCGTTCCTAAGTCAATTCCAATTACAGGTATTTTCGCCATTTCAATTTCCTCCTTCAGGGGTTGTTGATTCTGTTTGATCACGCAAGGTGAGTGTAATGTCAAGGATGCCGTTGTTTAGTTCCCAACCATCCACGCTTTCAGCTGCCTTGGGCAATTCAAAGCGCTGTAGGGGGCGCATCTGTGTCGTTCGCATCAGTTGCAATGTTGAACCGCCTCCAGTGAGGTTGAGTTCCAACTCGGAATCCTCTAATTCATCATGACGTGAGATATCGATTGTAATGTTCATCGAACTACCATCAACATAGATGTCGGCAATCGGAACCGCCTTGATATCATCCTCTTCGTCCGTTTCCTCGACTTGAATTTCAACGGGTTCAGGCTCATTTTGTCCCATTTTGACATCAACACCCATGTTTGCGAACATCTCGTTAAGATCGGGCATGCCTCCCTTGCCGAGCATTTCGCCAAGATTTCCGAAATCACCTTGTAGGTTGATTTTCAAATCNCCTGAACTAATCTTTTCTGGGTCAATTCCCATCTTCTCAAATTTGGATTGAATGTCACTCATCATCCGGGACAATTCTTTCTCGCTAACATCAAGCCCCATGGAGCGGAACATCTCCACCATTTGCTTCAGAATTTGATTTTCCCAGTCGTCTTGTACCATGATTTTCACCCACTACTTAACTCGCGGTTGTATAGTGGCACAATCTAGTCCTATATGAAGCATTGCAAGGCGTCGGATTCAAGATGGGGTTGCGGGTGGCGAAGGCAATGGTGCAGCAGGAACAAGACAAGGTCTTGGCGGACACCGAGCGTGTTGTNGGNCGACAGGCTCTNAGAAACAACGTCGCTGCAGCAGTCGCTTTGGCCGATGCNGTTCGCAGTACTCTGGGGCCAAAAGGNCTTGATAAGTTACTTGTTGGTACTGATGGATCTACCCTTGTCACCAATGATGGAGTCACTGTGTTGGAAACTGCGAAGGTCGAGCATCCGACCGCAAAAATGCTGATTTCAACCTCACGAGCTCAGGACGATGAAGTCCGAGATGGAACGACCTCAACGGTTATCCTGACCGCTGAATTACTGGTAAATGCACTAGAGTTGGTTGATCGCGGTGTTCACCCCACCATCATTTGCAGTGGGTACAGAATGAGTGGCCCNGTTATCGACCAAGCGCTTTCTGAAATTTCTCGTGATGCGGATGAAACGGCTTCACTTGCTTCGGTCAAAACCAGTTTGGCTGGNAAAGGGGATGTCGGCATGCAAAANATCCTCTCGAAATTGGCACATGATGCTGCCCAAGCAACTGGTTCAGGAGATCCTGAGCACGTTCGTATCATCACCGAACGTAGCGGTTCCATCAAGGACAGTGAATTGGTTCCTGGCATCGTCTTGGTCAAATCTCGATTACATCGCGAGATGAAAATGAGGAATCAATCGGGTCGGATTCTCATCTTGGATGGTGGGATGGAACACCGTAAGCCGGAAATCGAAGCAAGTCTGAAGATTACCAATCTCGGAGCAATCGATGAATTCCACGCTCGTGCTCGTGCAGAGTTGCAATCGAAAATTGACGCCTTGAAGNCCGCCNATATCGATTGCTTNGTTGNGAGAGATGGAATAGAAGAGGAAGCACATGCCATGCTCTCTGCTGCGGGTATCTTGGCGTATCGTAGAGTTGAACGCCCCGAAATTGAGCATCTTTGTCGAGCAACAGGTGCTAGACCAGTGTACAATTTTGAAGAACTTCAAGAAGACGATGTCGGACGGTTTGAATCCATTCGTGAGAAAAAGTGGCAAGGTGTAGAACACACCATCATTGAAGGCTCACAAAGCAAAGGTGTGACCGCTTTGATTCGAGGCTCGACTCAAATGCGATTGGATGAGGCGGAGCGGGCGTTTGACGACGCACTGGGCGTTGCTTGCCAATTGGTTCGTGAACCTCAATTATTGCCCGGTGGTGGAGCCACACAAATCGCCTTGGCTCGTCGATTGCGACGTCATGCTGAAACCATTCCTGGACGAGAACAAATGGCTATTGAGGGATTTGCAGCAGCCTTAGAATCAATTCCTCGCATCCTGGCTGAAAATGCAGGGCTCGACCCCATTGATGAGTTACTTCGAATCACAGCTGCCCAAACTGAGAACGATTCGGATTGGCAGGGCTTGGATGTCAATACCGGTCAGGCCAGTGACATGAGTGAAGCGGCAGTCACAGAGCCGCTGACTGTAACCCGTCACGCGATTGCTGGAGCTACCGAGGCTGCAATTTCCGTTTTGCGAATCGATGATGTCCTTTGGGCCAAGCAGGATGCACAAGAGCCCGATTGGCAA
>NZXM01000030.1 GCA_002701965.1 Methanobacteriota archaeon
CGGTCCCATGATTAGGGCCAGGACGAACACGAAAATGATAAGGCGTTTGAGTGATTTGTCGGTCATGCAGGATCCGAAAATGTGAACGGGCTCGTGCAACTGGATGGCATCATCGAAGGAATTGTTTCTTCTTCAGTCATGGGAATACCTCGTGATGATTATCTTTGTACAGCGCAGTATTTCATGCTATGGTAGAATACCTTCATATTCGCTCAATGCAACAATCCCCATGCGTGCTCCGCATTGCCGTGCACCCATTCAAAATCATCCAGCGTTCGAACGCCCTTCTCATCAAGGATGGTCAAGGACTCTACCTCCAATGGATATTCATTGTACGTCAAGTGACTGACCAAACCAGCCCTTGTGGGTTGATCAAAGGTCCAATGAGCTCTGTTTGCCGCCTTGACCTTGAGACCCACTTGAGTTCGACCATTCCAAACTCGGATGGAAAATCTTGGAAGCAATTCGCCATGTGCATCACAATCCGCATCGGATTCAGGAGGGAGGAGTTCGACTTCGCATCGCTCAAAGCGTTCGCTTCGGCCTCGCTTTTCATCGTGAAGCAAACCTGCGGTTCGAAGGGGTAATTGGGTCACATCGCGCAATTTCCATGCCCGTGAATCTCTCGCTGTCATCGAAAAAGAAGCATGTGGAATAAACCAATCTAGGTAGGTTCCGTCGCTGAAATGTAGGAACCCCCAGAACCAGGGAATCGATGGAGCCTGGACGGTAACTTTCTGAAAGTAAGCAGTCCCTTGCACACTGTCCTCTCCGACCATACCATGGCACTTACAGGCATGTAGTCGAATGATGTCATATCCCATTGAGTTGCCAAATACATTGTTCGAATATGCTGCAGAAGAGGCAGCTTTGGTCCAAGGTGTGATTTTCAAATCAAAGATTTCAGGAGCCCCATTTTCCACCGCAGATTTGTCGCCTTTACACTTGAGCCAGAAATGGCTACCATCGTCTGAAAGCCCCATGGATAAATCCTCTGAGGCTACCGGGACTACAGCGCCTGAACCCGGGAATTCCCCCGTCCCAGGCCAGTCAGGATGTTGGCCATCCATGGCTATGATTCGAGTTTCCTGCATCAGATATGGTTCATGCATATCTTCGCCATCATACCACCAAGCACATACCATACCGGGCAAGGTATGGCGACCATCCTCATCAATGTGAAAGCGACCCTCAGGTTTCCATTCGTGTTCATTGACCCGAACATGAGGAGCGTCTTTGGTTGACCATAGGACCATCAGTTGACGACTACGCTTAGGATTCTTGGCATCAGGTAGGACAATCAGCCACCACCACCACCACCAAGAAAGCCGACGTAAGGGTGGCATTGTATCCAACCTCCACAAGGAGGACAAATCACCACCGAAGGTCTTAGGGGACTGTGGTTCGATTAGATCACCTCAATGTAATTCTCGCTTTTTGAACATCGATTGTCCAATCAATATTCCCAATGCTGCTATCAACAGAAGAATGAATATCGAAATCACCATATTCGCCAATGGGTTTGTTGTTGGGAATGGTGTACCCCAGACCCCCCATAGTGCNACCTCNCCAGGATTGAAATCNCCAATNGACCATGCNGGTAATTTCGTCATGCCATACAACATGTCNCTGTCACCCCAAACGAGCCAAGCTGTGGAATTGATNATNTCAGTGCACCAAAATGAAACTGACATCGAGGTAAGGGCTTTCATTTGTACCGNTGNGCCACTACTGGCNGTACCTAAGAGNAACATGAAGAACTCGAATGTNGCATAGAAGAATACCGCAATATACCCAACGGTCCGCCCTAATAATCCGAAGGTNACAAAAATCACAGAATACACCAATACTGCGAGTAACACGGCCAGCATGATNCCGAACCAAATACCCAAATCGGAAAAGCGAAACAANGAATCCCCAGGTCCAAACAATCCCGTGACCAATGCACAAAGTAAAATCAGACCGATGAAGTAAGGCCAAGCAATTCCGAGGAAACCCAGAATCCTGTACATCAAAATTTCAGCGCGGGCGACGGGCTTACCGACCAAATAATGCAGAGTTCCCGCTTCCTGCTCATTTCGAATCAAGCCAGTCGCCAAGAACATCGGAATAAACAATCCGAGTACGAAAATAAATCCAAATTTGGCAAAACCTACGAGAAATGAACGATGTACAGTTTCCTCTAAGAANACACTTTCATTGGGNTCTTCGTCAACATTGGGATCAGCATCAATGGATACGAGAACTCCGTTACTATCGTAGTTGTAAATCACGTTACAATCAATCCCATCTCCATTCCAATCTCGATCAAAGGATTCTCTCGCCCAACAATCACCATCATTGTCGACATCNCCCACACTCTTCAATTGTGAACCNTCCCACTCAGATGGATCTTCATCGATTAGTCCATCACCATCATTGTCAGTCACCCATTCGGGNAAATCCGCACCATCGGCCATGGCATCAANNTAGAACAGCAAAACCAATCCAACCAGAATCANGCCNACTGCACCCAGTACCCAAGTCGAACGCTTCTTTCGATATTGGCGCATGGTAAATTCGGCAATCGCNGTCGCCTTTCGATCCAATTTAGTCCAAACGGTTTCGGAGAGATNTCGCTTTGGNGGACCAGGGACCATTNCNGGNGGTGAATTNGGTTGCATTATGAACGGCCCCCAATCAAGTATCCTAGTAGAGATTCTAAGTTGTCATCTGGATTCTCAATGGCAGTGACNTGCACTCCGGATTGAACGATAAGGGCAGGTAAATCTTGGTGGACGTCAGAGAGGTTGTTGGTTTCAATAATCAGNTCCTCAGGATTTGGGAATCGNACACCATACACAGAGGGGTGATGCAAGACGGTTCGACCCAACTCACGAGGATTGGGAGTCCTCAATAGGATACGGTGAGGAATATGATCCAGTAATTCACGAATGGCATGCAGGTTACCCAATGCCANCAAACGTCCATTGTGCAGGATGACAATTTGCTCAGTGATGCGCTCNATCTCGGATAGAATGTGACTGGTGACCAGGATGGTTTTACCCATCGCNCCCAANTCACGNATGACATTCATGATNGTGGTTCGAGCAAGAGGGTCGCAGCCTTGAAGCGGTTCATCAAGTACAATCAAATCGGGATCATTGACCAATGCGTGTGCAATCTTGACTCGTTGTCGCATTCCCTTACTGTANTTCCCGATCTCCTTGTTGGCCACATCGCTCAGCCCAACGAAATCGAGTACATGCATCGCCTTCTCTTTGGCTTCGTCTCNTGTGTTTCCATGGAGGCGAGCCAAAGTCGTGACAAAATCCAATCCAGTCATCCAATCATACATTTTCTCTGATTCACTGACATATCCTAGGCGATGNTAAGGTGCTGGNTTCTTGAACGGATCAGTTCCAAACAAACGGATNTGTCCNTGACTGGGGCGAATGCGACCTACAATCATCTTNAGCAAAGTCGATTTGCCCGCGCCATTCATNCCAAGTACCCCAGTAACACCACCGCTGATGGCCAAACTGACATCGTTCAAACCAATNACTTGACCATACCATTTGGATACATGATCNGCCATGATGGCAGGAGCATCAGGAATCTTTTGCCATTCTTGATTTGGCTGACCTTCTCCAACTTGTTGTAAATCNGGTATCATTCACGGGTCACCTCCAAAGAATTGACTCGACTGATNAGNACATACANTGAGACACCATTCATCACTAGTAGCATGACAAATGACCATGCAACAGGGAAATCATAGGTTGGGTTGAGGCCCATCATCCACTGTCCGGTATGAGCCAAGTTGTCGTAAGGGCTGAGCAAGTACATCGTATCTCGATCAAACAAGAGTTGTATGAGGAAAGCCAAAATTCGGCTNCCAAAAATCACACCAAGGAAAGATGCAGCAGGGAAGAAGCGGCCCGTACTAAGGCTTGAGAGGGCCAACCCGATGCTGGTGAAGGTAACAACCAGCATGATTGCCGCCACCAATCCCCCGATGAAGTAAGTCGTCGTATCCAAAAGGAAAGCCCAGCCTTCGTTGTTCAGAACAATTCCTGCAGCGAAGTATGCACAGTAAGAAATTACAATCACCAATGATAAAATTGAGGCAGCTGAGATGTACTTCATCAGTGTGTAATCAGTTCTTGTAACCGGCCTAGAGAAGTAAATCGCAGAAGTTCCATGCTGGCGGTCTTCGGAAATCAATCCACCAACCACCACTGCGGTTAGTAAAGGCCAACAACAAGTATTGTGGAATGTACCCAAGACGTGNCCCCAGAGATTCGCCCGATTGATTCCGTAGAATTCCATCAAAAATTCGATGTTTGTNAATACGGCCAATAACAGTGAGAAAATCGGGAGTAAAGAACCGAATAAAATCAAGACAATGATGAGTTTACTCGTCAATGGCCAAGGCCGATGCCCCTTGGTAAACAAGCCGTAGACATGATGTCGTAAAATGGACCAATTGCGAACCCATCTTGGATTGAGTACACCTCTCCATGGGCGATAGACTTGGTGGAAAATNGTCCCTGCATCCGAAGTTGCACTTTGGGCGACAATTGCGACATCTTGACCCTCGCCATCATCTGTCCCATACGCAGCTTCCATCCGTGCTTTACCGGTGACTGAAAGNCCTGANTCGCCTAGGAATTCNGATTCCTTTGAGGTGTCAGGAACCGCTGCTTCAGGCTGCCCCAGTAGGTCACCTAANTCGAAGGAATCATCTTCATTCATGCGACTTTCCTCCCTTGAATCGCAGCNGCATTGTCCATCGCAGGAGTCGCTCCTTCGAGCAAGTCACTACTCGATTTGACCGAGTACCCCAAGCGATCCATGATNACAATGAACAAATCCTCCAAACTGGGTTCATAATCCTGCATTTTTCGGATTTGAACTTCGGTTTGGGCTGCAGCTTCGATGATGGTACCATAAGTGGAGTCATCGATTCTGGTGATCCGCATTACTCGACCTGTTCGGCGAACAGATTGCCCCATGTCCTTCAATTTCTGCTCAAGTTTACTGGCGCCGCCCCAAACGAAGATTTCTATTTCACGATCAATGGCCTTGAGGTCTTCAATTCGACCTTGCGCAATGACTTGTCCCTTGTGAATCATGAGCATTCGCTCACAAATTCTCTCAACATCATCCATCAAGTGACTACTCATGATAATTGAACGGCCTCCTTGCTTGACTACTTGGAACAACGTGTCGAGCATGAACTTTCGAGAACGAGCATCGAGACCATTACTCGGCTCATCACAGATGAGTAGGTCGGGGTCGTGAATCAAAGCACAGGCCAATTTCGTGCATTGCTCCATTCCAGTGCTAAATGTGGATATGGTTCGATATCGCTGGTCCTTGAGTCCAACGTACTCCAAGACCTCATGGGCCCTCTGTGTGGCCGCAAATGGATTCATTCCTAGGAGTTCCCCNGAATAGCGTACTTGGTCTATGGCNGGCATATCTGGCGTCAGACAATCATATTCGGGCATGTATCCNATTCTTTGACGTATTTTTGCACCCTCTGTTGCAATGTCGTGGCCCAGAACCTTGCCCCCTCCACTGGTGAGTGCAATCAACCCAAGNATGGTCTTCAGAAGCGTCGATTTACCGGCACCATTAGGCCCCAGTAGNCCGGTAGCACCAGGTTTGACCTCAATATTGACACTGTCTAGAGCAACATGTTCGCCATACTTCTTGACGAGGTTGTTGGTTTGAATAATCCAATCCTCTGTCAANAGACCNGCCCCGTCGATTCTACGAATCGTCGGGGGGACTGACCTGAAGATGCTCTATGAACCATGCCCCGGGCTGACNGGCTATTCGCCAATCCCATCNCGAACTTTAATCGCGATNCCTTTGGAGAAGACTGCAACCTCATCTNGAGTACAAAGTGACACACCATGCCCGATAAAAATCCCGTTTTGATCTTCGATTAGACAAGGTAAACCAGGGGTCAAATCACCCTTGACATCCAAAATGAATCCATGCATCACATTCCGTCCTTTGCGAGTAAAGGGGACAGAATCTTCGTTGACAACAACGGTTGGAATGTCCGTNCCATGNAGGCGCTTGGCNCCCTCCAACGTCAAGCTCAAACCACCNTCCCTCATTCTCGGTGAGAAGAGATGTTNCCCATCAGAAGAAAGTACATTTCGAACCCGNTGNGTTTTGCTATAGACAAATGTNCTTTTATCCAATAATTGATTCGTAAAGGTGGCGTCAACGTCTANGAAATAGCGCACCTTATCCTCAATCATCTTCCGGTCTAAATCGACTTTTTCAACTTCATTTTCTTCNCCGACTCCAAAGACAGATTCNATCTGTTCCAAATTTGTCTGCTTACCATTCTCTACAGAGATGCGGACGCTTTGTTCGACACCCTCNATCATTGCTTCAAGATCGAAATCTCGATCAGCATCCGACAATGAATCCCAAATGGATCTTGGNCCCATCAAATGTGTCCAAGGGCTGACATCTTCGAGGCTGTATGGTAGTAAACCCAGTGGAGTCTCAATGAAGACATTTGCATCTGGCCAGCGTCGAGCGATGGTATGCACCAAACCACCAATCTTGTCCCGCCANGGNCCTGCGGCCCCTGAGACNAGAACAGCTCGTTTTGAATCAGTGACATACGAAGTCAGCAAACGGCCTAAAGCAGCAACACTTGGAGGNGAAGTGGGTAAGTCCTGACTTGTCCTTACGCCCCCGTCTCGAAGTGGATTTGTTGCGGCGATCAATCCTGGTGGCATATTCTCATAGAGATACTCTGTAGCTTCGCGTAATGCCGCATTTGTATGGCTACGTTCTTCCACGAGTTTCCAGATGGTTCCATCTCGAATCGCTTGTCTGCAGCGAGCCAACTCGGAGGCGGTGACTTCCAAATTGTGGCGTGCCAACAGTTCGCAACGTGCATCATCAGCGAGTGCCATTACACTGGAAGGCGTATGTCCNGCCAACGCTTCAGTAGAAATTGGAAATTCTGTGAGTTGTCCAAGTTTGACCGTACCCCAAGGCATCAACATGCGNTCNTCCCTAGCAAANAGNGCATAAGCCGCTGAGTCAAACAAGTCTGCACCCAANGCGACACAAATCGGGAAGAGATGTGGGTGGCCACATCCAAACATGTGAACNGGNCGNTNCCAAGGAATCTGTTCACGACAAGCAAGAATGATTTCGACTAAATCTCGATATCTTTGGCGCTCCATCAGAGGCACAATNCCNCCTATGGGATGTACAGCAAATGCGTGTTGAGCCATNCCATGCGCNCTTTCNGCTCTCAAATCAGCGTGTATTCCGCCTTGGATTGGACCGTTGAGCATTGTNCCNTCAGCGGCATCAAGTGATGCTTTAGANCGAGCCAGGGTCTCCTTCACTGCCTCTGAAACTTCTTCTTTGGTCATGTCAGGCGTACCAAATACATCGAGCATTGTCGCAATATCGACGCCGATTTCACGCTGAAATTCAACAATCTCCTCTACACCAACCTCGACATCCCCGTAAACGTAATTCTGAAACGTACCTGAGTCGGTCATGACCACACCTGGATAATCCAGCAAGTCATGCACTCCATCACTCAGCGCTTTTGACTTGAGTTTTTCATGCTTCCAAATGACATAGGAATTGGTGATTAGTGCCTCGAAACCATATTTTTCCCACAATTCTCGNGGCTCGACGGTTCGTATATTCGGATTGATGACGGGCAGCAGGCATGGAGTATTGAGGACATGCGTTGATGTGTGGAGTTTACCGAGACGGGCCCAACCGTCGCGTTCAGTCATCTCAAACTTCCCATGGTCGCCCTCTCGGCACGGCCTAGCCTCACTGGTCATNGAACCGTGGCGCACCACTCATGGCTTTCATCCATTCGGAAGTGAGTGCAATTTTTACCCCGATGCGAAAACATGAGTTCATAACCTGAGAGTTGCACCTCTGCGCATGCGCTCGTGGACATTTGCCAAGTTTATGCGCGAGATCTTGAAGTCCGGTCCTGCGGATTTAGATTGGATTCAGGCACAGGGTTTGCTGGCTGTCAAATTGGCGCAAATATTTGCACTTCGCAGTGACTTAATCCCAGTCGAAAAATGTCGACAACTACAGCAGCTGTACCAACATGCTGCAAGTATCCCTTCTGAAGCCGTTTTTGAAAACCTCGAATCCCGTGCCCCAAATGGGTTCTTTGACGCCTTCGAGGACATTGACAAAGTTCCTCTCGCTGCTGCATCTGTTGGGCAAGTTCATCGTGCGACTCTNAAGAATGGTGAAGAGGTTGTCATCAAAGTNATCAAGGCTGAGAATGAGATGGCCTTTCGTCGAGATGTCAAGAGGATGCGGCGATGGTTGCGTATCTTTCTNATCTTCATGCCCAAATTGCGCAGAGTCGGCAATCCCGTAGCATTGCTAAATCACGTCGCAGATTACACGACAAGAGAATTAGATTTGCGAAATGAAATCGCTGGTGCAGAAGAATTGATGCGTATCCAGATGGATGTAAAGGACACNTTCACCATGGATAAACTTCGATTCCCGAAGTATTATCCTGAACTTTCAAANGAACATGTCTTGGTTTCCGAATTCATCCGTGGTGATTCGTTGGAGGATGGAATTGATTCNGGNACATTNCCTTGGTCAACATTGCTCGACTTATTCAGAATTCATGGCGCTTATCTNTTCGGAATTGGAACATTCCACGGCGATTTNCACCCTGGCAACTGTATCATCGACAAAGAGGGNAATTTTGTTTTCATTGACAACGGNGCNATNTGTCATGCNCCGCCGATGATCAGTGGGGCATTGTTTAGATTCTTNGAACACCTTTCGAATAGCGAATTAGAATCTGCATTCG
The DNA here is from genome assembly GCA_002701965.1 of Methanobacteriota archaeon. Classification (GTDB taxonomy): domain Archaea; phylum Thermoplasmatota; class Poseidoniia; order Poseidoniales; family Thalassarchaeaceae; genus MGIIb-P. Next base: position 8,849 of record NZXM01000030.1, read on the forward strand.
AAGCATTGCTTGGAGTCTCTAAGAANCAGCTCAGTGAAAAGCGGAAGCGGAAGTACATGAATACAATGTATGGAATTTACCAAGACTTTGAAATGCGNNCTGTTGGCGAACAAAGCTTGACTCAAATCATGATGAAAACCGTTCGTTGTGCTGTCGAGATTGCTGGTGCNGATTTTGGTGAAGAAGCTTTTCCAATCATCCGTGCTCTAATGTATCTCGATGGATTGGTGATTCGNACCCATCCTGATGTCAAATTGATTCGATCAATGAGTCCCTACCTTGAGGAATTTAGGACTAGTTTGCCGATTCCTGAACCAACTGAGGGTTTGGTACAACAAATCAGTCATTAGAANCCNCAANCCAATNATTTCGGTAAACTGCTAGGGTTCATATACCCCGGAAGCCCATGGATATACGAGAGTTATGGCTGAAATTTTGCGAGATATAGATGCTGAGACTGAGCTTCAAAACGTGTTGAACAGGGGCGACAGAGTCTGGGTGATTGGAGATGTACATGGCCATGCTGATGCACTAGAGAATTTGATTGCAGAATTGGATCCAAATCCAGGTGACAGAATCGTCCTGATCGGCGACTTAATCGACCGTGGTCCAGATTCTCGAATGGTCATCCGTATCGCCAAAGAACGAGCCGGTACATTCGTCGTCAGGGGCAACCACGAAGATTGGGCATTGAATGGTATCGAGGGCCATGGAACCCATACATGGGAGGCCAGTGAAGATTGGTTGATGGCAGGGGGGAAACAATGTCTTGACAGTTACAGAAACGCTGACGGCGAATTGAATACTGAAGAATGGAGAAGTGATTTGAAATGGATGACGGCAATGCCTCATTGTTTGATTCTGGATGACTGGGTTCTAGTCCATGCTGGATTGGAACCAGGCATCCCGTTGGATGAACAAAAACCGCGTCAACTCATGTGGATTCGAGATGATTTTCACTCCTCCACAATACCTGTAGACCCTCGCCGTGCAGTGGTTTTTGGCCACAGTATCACTCATGTAATCCTGGGTGAAGAAGTCGGAGAAATATCCACGAGTAAAGCAAATCTTGAGGACGGACGACCATTGTGGTTTGGCATAGAAACGGGTGCTTGTGACTCCAAATCAGGTTGGTTGACCGCAATGGATCTTGGAAGCGGAGAATTGGTCCAAGCCAAGGGTGATGGAGAAATTCGAAGGCCACAACCCGCATTCAAACAAATGTCACATTCCCAAACTTGAGAACAAACTCCCGCCCCAACTCATCAAAGGTATCGAGAAGGCTCTCACTAAAGCGAATGCGCCAAACTTCTCCCGTCGCCAGTAAATCCGCTTGGATGCCTTGCAAGGTCCCTGGCGCAGCACCACAGGCAATGCAAGCTCCATCCAAATTGAGAATCAAATCTACACCTAGTTCTTCTTGGGAGATATGTTCAACCTTAATGGCACCACCATGTCCTTCCAGAGCCGCGCGAACCATACCTAAACGAGCGATGATTGCGGCCACCAATTCATCTGAATCGATCAGATTCTTGAGCGGTGTCGCACGAAGCCTCTCATCCAAAGCTGGATCTGCAGATTCTGCAATTCGCTTCGCAGCCTCTTCTTCCTGAGATTGAGTAGCTTCTGCTCGATACAGATTGGCCAACTCATCCTCGTCCATGCGTCTCCGAGTGACTACAACTTTCTATTTCCTTCGCACCTACGGTGCGTGATAAGTTTGAGCACAGTTTGATAAGTATAGTTCTGCGAGAGATTAATACTGGAGAGGTGCCCATGTCTGACAAAGTGATTCTACGAATCAAGAATCTTCATGTTTCAATTGAAGATACTGATATTCTGCGCGGTCTAGATTTGGAAATCAAGGCAGGTGAAATTCACGCATTGATGGGTCGGAATGGAAGTGGAAAATCAACACTCGCCAATGTCCTCATGGGGCATCCCGCTTACGAAATTACGGATGGCACCATCGAGTTCTTTGGAGAAGATTTGACTGAGATGGAACCGTGGGAACGTGCCCGAGCCGGCCTATTCCTTTCCTTCCAATATCCTCAGGCGGTCCCCGGCCTACAAGTCGGAAATTTCCTGCGGAAATCCGTTCAGGCCATTCGTGGAGACGATGCACCCGGAGCCCGAGATTTCAGAGCTGAGCTCAATACTGCCATGGAAGAATTGGATGTAGACAAGCAATTCTTGGGCAGGTATGTCAATGATGGATTCAGCGGTGGCGAGAAGAAGCGTTTCGAAATTCTTCAGCTGTTGCTCAACAAACCCAAGTTGTCTGTTCTAGATGAAACCGATTCNGGACTCGATATCGATGCATTACAGACCGTATCGAAGGGCATCAACGCATCGACAAACGATGAAACTGGTTGCCTCATCATTACTCACTATCAGCGTATTTTGGATCATGTCAAACCCAGCCATGTCCATATCATGATTGACGGGAAGTTCGTCAAGACTGGAGGGGCTGATTTGGCGCTCCAAGTTGAAGAAAAGGGCTATGAGTGGCTTACTCCAGGTGCAAATTGAGGTGAAAAGATGGCAGAGAACACTGAGGCAAGANACGCGGTCGGAGATTACCGATACGGATTCCACGACCCGGAAAACCACACCATACGATTTGACAGCGGTTTGTCAGAGCAAGTAGTTCGNGATATATCCGCCCTGAAGGATGAACCCGAATGGATGACAGACATTCGTGTCAAGGCTTACCACCATTTTGCCAATCGACCTATGCCTACATGGGGAAACATGTCCATGCTTGAGGAAATTGATTTCGATGCAATCACTTACTTCCTNAAGTCTAGNAATCAAACCGAGAAAAACTGGGATGATGTCCCCGATGATATTCGGAATACGTTTGACNGATTGGGAATCCCTGAAGCCGAACAGAANTGGCTNTCTGGTGTTACTGCACAATACGAATCCGAAGCAGTCTACCACAGCATCCGTGAAGATCTTGAAGANCAAGGTGTCATTTTCTTNGATATGGATTCTGGACTCAANGAATATCCTGANTTGGTCAAGAAATGGTTCTGCACCGTCGTCCCTTATGCTGACAACAAATTCAGTGCGTTGAATACCGCGGTNTGGTCTGGTGGATCATTCATCTATGTNCCCAAGGGNGTNCATGTNGAAATGCCNGTACAAGCTTACTTCCGAATCAATGCCAAGAACATGGGNCAGTTTGAGCGAACCCTCATCATTGCAGATGAGGGCTCATCCATCCATTATGTCGAAGGTTGTACTGCACCTACATATTCCACGGATTCTTTGCACTCAGCAGTCGTTGAATTGATTGCACTACCTGGTTCCCACATCCGATATTCAACGGTACAGAACTGGAGCGCCAATGTGTACAATTTGGTGACCAAGCGTGCCGTGGCTCATGAAAATGCGACTGTCGAATGGGTGGATGGCAANATTGGCTCGAAGTTGACAATGAAATATCCCTCAGTGATTCTCAAGGGNGAAGGTGCTCATGCTGAGGTCATCTCAGTGGCTTACTCTGGTAAGGGTCAGCACCAAGATGCCGGCGCCAAGATTCATCACTTGGCCTCNAACACCACCAGCAAGATTCTGTCAAAATCGATTTCAAAGGGTGGNGGTAGAGGCTCTTACCGNGGTATGGTCCAAGTTGCGAAGAAGGCTGAAAACTGCAAGGTCAACGTCGTTTGTGACGCTTTGATTCTCGACGAGGATTCCCGAAGCGATACCTACCCAACCATGGAAATTGCAAACCCAAGTTGCAGATCTGAGCACGAAGCCAGTGTCTCAAAAGTCAGTGACGACCAAGTCTTCTACTTGATGGCAAGAGGCCATTCCGAAGAAGAAGCATTGGCACTAATTGTCAATGGATTCTTTGAACCATTCACCCGAGAACTGCCCATGGAATACGCTGTTGAATTGAATAAATTGATGGCGCTTGAAATGGAAGGAAGCATTGGATAGTCAGGAGTTGCTTACATGGCTTATTCGGAACTTGAAGTGCCAGATCGAGCTGACCATTTATGGCGCTACACACCTTGGCATCGCATCCACCCTGGTGGAGAACTTTCCGATATCCCTGAAGCACATGGCGCCGTCCTCGAGCTACGCTCATTGGATGGTTCGACTGAACCCGCTGGTGTCACGCTGGAAGTTGCAACCGAAGAAGATCTTGAGCGACTTTGTATCAGTGGGAAAGAAGATGTGAGTACTCAATTCATTCAAGCCATATCCACTGGAAATGCCGTCGTCTTGCGCGTCGAGAGGAAGGCCAAGCCCAGTCAACCTGTTTTGCTAAACATCGAATTCAGTGGCGAAGTCTCTGCTTTGCACTTGCTGATGGATGTAGGCGAATTGGCAGAATTGGAACTTATCACACGTCTGCACGGAGATGCAGATTGGACTGGATTCTTGCGCCAAGGCATCTTTGGCAATGCATCTCATGTCAATGACGTTGTCATCAATCACCTTGGAGATGGACGATTGCTACGAACCGATGGTATTCATCTAGGTCGCGATGCACAGGTTCGAGGCGGGACAATTGGTTCAGGTGCGTCGCGCTGTAAAGCGGATATACGCTACACGATGGACCACCCGGGCGCCTCACTCAAAGTCAATGGGAGCATCTTGTCATTGGATGGAATGCACAATGATCATCACGTCGAAATCCTTCATCTAGCCCCCGAAACGTACAGTCGATTGGACTGGCACAGTGCTTGCTCCGGAAAATCCCGCACCATTGGGACTGGAATGCTTCGAATTGAAGCCGGCGCAAAGGGTGCAGATGCAGGACAATTGTTCCACAATTTACTTCTCAGCAAAGATGCCGAAGCTGACAGCATTCCTGAGTTAGAAGTGAGTGAAAATGATGTCGTCGGATGTGGNCANGGTACAGCGAATGGACCCGTAGATGATGACCAGATGTTTTACCTTAGCACNCGGGGATTTGANGATGCTGAGGCACGGGATGTTTTGGTGGCCGCGTTCCTCAATGCGACCCTNACGGAAATGGGTAGCGATGTGTTGCATGAACACCTGCTGAANACNTTGACTCGNGATTTGGCTGTTGAACTTTAATCAGAACATGCCTTCATATCTCATTGTCCAGTCCGAAGGACTGGTGAAGTCACATGCCACTGGACCTTGAANCGATTCGTGCAGACTTCCCGATNCTATCTCGGAAAGTCTCGGGCGGCAAGGATTTGGTGTATCTCGACAATGCTGCAACNACNCANAANCCNCAGNCNGTCATCGATGCCATGACACGATATTACGAGCAATCCAATGCCAATGTCCACCGNGCAGTACACACTTTAGCAGCCGAAGCCACCGAACAATANGAGGCCTCACGTGACACCCTGGCCGATTGGTTTGGAACCACCCGAGATAACCTCATTTTCACCAGCGGAACCACGGAAGCAATCAATCTGGTCGCTTGGGGTTGGGCACGTTCAAATCTAAATTCAGGAGATGCAGTGGTGATCACTGAAATGGAACACCACGCCGACATTGTCCCCTGGCAGTTGCTGTCAGAAGAGAAGGGCATTGAGATCCGAGTCGTACCAATTGATACAGACCGCGATATGCTCGATATGGAAATTTTAACCGCATCCCTGCCTGGATCGAAACTGGTCTGTGTAGTCCACACCTCAAACGTACTCGGTGTTGCCAACCCAGTTGCAGACATCATTTCACAAGCACATGCTGCTGGTGCCAAGGTGCTCATTGATGCCGCTCAAGCAGCCCCTCATGAGAGAATCCATTTCGATGATATGGGTGCAGATTTTGTGGCCATCAGTGGACACAAGATGTGTGGTCCCACCGGAATTGGTTGCCTTTTGGCCACCACCGAATGCATTGACGAGATGGAACCGTTCATGTCAGGTGGCGACATGATCGAGACGGTGACGATGGAGAAATCGACGTTTGCCAGTGGACCACAGAAGTTTGAGGCCGGTACCCCAAAAATTGCCGAAGCAATCGGTTTTGCAGCAGCTGCAGATTACCTCTCAAATCTCGATATGGAGGCCGTACACACTCACATCCGCGGATTGGCAATTTACACAGCGAATGAACTCAAATCAGTCTCGGGCATCACGGTCTATGGAGATCACAGTGTTGCTGAAGGTAGCGGTGTCGTCTCCTTCCTTCACAATTCGATTCATGCAGAAGATTTGGCACGATTCATGGATGCAGGTGGATTTGCAATGCGGACTGGACACCACTGTGCCCAACCTCTGCTGGATGCTTATGGCGTAAGCAGTACCAATCGCGTCTCATTCTATCTCTACAATACACAATATGAGGCAGAGGCCTTTGTGAAACATTTGCAATACGTGGTTGACAAGTTCGGTGGGTGAATTCATGACCTGGCCTGAAGCCCTCCAAGATGCAATCGACACCTTCGCGGATGTCTTTGATCCGATGGAGCGTTACGAGATGCTGTTTGAATGGGCGGCGGATGTCAATGAATTACCAAATGAGGAGTGGAATGACTCGAACATGATTCATGGTTGCCAATCGCAAGCTCATGTCATGTGCCATTTGGAACGGGGGCTGTTCTACATGCGAGGGGGTGCAGATGCACAAATTGTGCAGGGCCTGATGGCCATCACCTGCTTGGCCGTGAATGGTCGACCCCCACAGGAAGTTGCGGATATGGAGCCCACGTTTGTCGATGAAATGGGCATCAAGGCATCCCTGACCCCCAGTCGTTCCAATGGATTCCTCAATATGTTCAAACGTGTCCAAGATGAGGCACGTTCACTGACGGAGGGAGCATGATGAGTGACAAGCAGGCTGTATTGGATGCATTGCAAGCGGTGGATGACCCAGAATTGGAGATCAGCATCGTCGAGTTGGGGCTCGTGTATGACGTGCGATTCGAAGGCACACACATCGAAGTCGATCTGACACTGACCAGCCCTGGATGTCCTGTTGCTCCTGAAATCATGGCCGCGGCCCACCGTGCGGCGTTGACTGCGGAAGGTGTGGAGAGTGTTCACATCAATTTGGTCTGGTCACCCCGATGGGACCCGAAAAAACACGCCTCAGAAGACGCATTGATGGACATGGGTATTTTCTGAAACTAAAATCAGAATTTAGGTGCTGGATTTCGATTGCACTTGTCGGCTCAAAGGTTATCCGCCGAGCATGTTCGCGGGACTCGTGGATGAATTTGAAGAACTGGAGTCGGAACTCTTCGATGAATCCGAATATGATTCCAAATCCGTAGCTGGAGACTTGGGTACAATCATTGGGAAAACCACAAAAAAACAATCTCAGGGAACATTCTCAGTTGGAGACTATTCAATAACCTTGGTTGAAAATTTCAGTGATTGGTCCGGGATTGAACAATTCGAACCCATTCGAAATCAAGGCGGAATCAATCACCTGATTGAACATATCGATGAAGTCATTGAAGAGCAAATACAAATCGATTTTCAGAAAAGGCAAATCGAGATTGATGACAAGGAGGTCAGTCCCACCTCCAAAGGTTGGCTCCTTACTCCGTTCATTGGAATAGGGTTGTTTTTTGGTTTGGGCGAAGTGGGTATCGTGCTTGGCTCAATCGTATGTTTCTGTGGATTCTTTCCCTTTATTGCAGTTTTATTGGGGACTATTGTCGACCCTAATAATGAGTATGAAGCAGAACTCAATCAAGAAATTGAGAGGGGAGGGGGGATCTATAGACGCGGAGGTATTTCGGGAATCATCCATGGTTTAGATGTGTATTTCAGATTGTCAATTGAGCACAATGATGTGGAAGTTAGAGATGCATGGGAAATCTCTCCTTCAGAAATATTGGAAGTGTTTGGAAGTGTTTACTACGAAGGGGGTGATAGTGGCTATATTGAAGGGCGCTTCAACCCTCAGTTTACACCTCGTGGACAAAATAATCGAGTGTATCTTTGTTATCAAGGCGGAAGAAGTCATTCCAATAGTAAAAAACACATCAATCGGGCTTGCACTGAAGCGATAGAGTATGCAGAAGTTGTCCGAGGAAATTGGCAAGGTCCCATAATCCTGCATTCGCTTCCGGTAATCGATGAAATTGAAAACCCAAGATTGTTTAATATCGGTTCCAAAGAGAAAAAAATCAGCAAAATATGCTCAAAGATCACGGCAGAAAACAAGAAACGCCTGAAAGAAGTTTACGACGAAGTAAAATTCTTGTGAAATTATTCTCGAATTTAATAAAGGCAATTTT
>NZXM01000066.1 GCA_002701965.1 Methanobacteriota archaeon
CACAGGCAACGGGTGCTCAGGCCTCTCCACCACACCTGATGGTCCAGTTTCATTGATTGCTGCGGACGACAATCGTGTTGCCTACGTTGAATCTTCGACCCCTATGTCGATTCATGTTCAAACTACGAGTGGAATTCAACAGCACATTACCGTTGAAATCGATGCTGTCATTGATGATGAGCGCGATGAACAAGTATTCCAGATGACTGATACTCTCGTGGATTATCAAAACGCCACGATCACAGAAATTGTTCTAGACGATGAGTATCTGGTTGCATTGGTCAACTTGAGTTCAGTCAATCGTCTTGTAATGGTCAATCTTACCAATGGCAATCAACAAATTCTCGGTGACCCAGTATTCCCTGTAGCGTCTCCAAGTATTGGACACGGATATGTGGCATGGCAACATCAACAGTTCCTCGTCTCAAACAACCCAGTGGAATTTGACTTGGATTGGGAAGTCCGGTACCATGACATTGTGCTGAATCAATCTTATCAGTTGCACCCCGAAGATGACATCGATCAAATCCAACCGCAAGTCATGGAAGAGCACATTGCATGGTTGCAAATCGACGAAGACAATGAAACTCAGATTCGGGTGTTTACCATTGAAGTGATCTTTGAGCCATATTCTTCGAGTACCTTGCAAGTATTCATTCTATTACTGCCATTGCTCCTTCTCACTTGGGTATCGCAACGACTGAAAGAAAACGAAGGGCGAATTTTGAATTACCCGGAGTTTAGCGAGGAAGAATAATCATTCAGCTAATCGGAACATTTCATCGAGGTTGTGCTGAGCTCGGGCGATAATATCGCTGTCAATCTCAATGATTTGATCATCTCTAGGTTCTTGCAATGCTTGTAAGATGTCTTCCAATTGTGTTGCCTTCATGTGTCGGCACATGACACAAGCCCCATACAAATTCAGTTCATCTTCTGCCTCAGCCATGACCCGCTCAGCAGTACCACATTCTGTAATCAGCATCACGTCTGGTTGACCGACTTTACCCAGCCGAATCGCTTCATGAATCAGTTTCTCAGATGACCCAACAAAGTCGGCTTCTTCCAATACATCAGCACTGCATTCTGGATGAGCCAATATGGATAGATTCTCACCAATTCTTTTTCTCCATTGCCGCACCTTTTCGCCAGTAAATACGGCATGGACTTCGCACTCACCATCAAAGACAATCACCTCTTTCTTACCCTGCAATGCCTTTTGCAAATGTGCTCCCATGAATCGATCAGGAACGAAAATGAGTTTTTCACCAGGCAAGCGCTCACAGATTCGGAGATAATTACTACTGGTGACACTGACATCACATTCAGCCTTAACCGCAGCAGTCGTGTTGATGTAGCAAGCCACAGGAACTCCGGGATATTGCGCCCGCAAATCACGTACATCTTGTGCAGTAATTCCATCAGAAAGACTGCAACCAGCCTCCGGTGAGGGATGAATTACCATCTTATGGGGGCTGACGATTTTTGCCGTTTCGGCCATGAATCGAACACTTGAGAATAGAATGGTCTGTTGTGATGCATCCCGAGCTGCTTTCGACAGTGTGTAAGAATCTGCGACCTCATCAGCCACCCCGTAGATGATGTCAGGCGTCTGGTAAGTGTGTGCAATCAAAAATACATTTTTTTCCTTTTTTAGTCGATTGATTTCCAATGTGATTGGTGCAATTCCTCGACAGGTTTCGATAGGCCATCGTTGATGCTGTTGAATTGCCTCTTGAAGGCGTATCGCTTCGGCCTCGATTTCGGCCTCTGAGAATGAAAATGAACCCATTTCTCCGCGCGGGCGCGGGATGGTGGGGAGAGGTAGGCTCATGCTTTGGCGTCCAGTGCAACCGCTTTGAACTCATCCCATATCCGACACACCATGACGGGGCCATGGGTTGGCACAGAAATGCTTCATCGTGGGGCTGAAGCAGTGGTTCATGCAGGTTCTTGGATGGGGAGAGAAGCGATTCTCAAGCAGCGGGAACCTCGCACTTGGCGTCACCCTGATTTAGATGCACGATTGACCAAATCACGCATGTCTGCTGAAGTCCGTTTGTTACGCCGCCTCCATCTTCATGGATCTCCTGTTCCTGAATTATTGGCTGTTGACAGTTCAGCCGGATGGATGGTCACCAGTCGAGTTCCTGGAGGTCCACTGTTTGAGCATCTCAGAAACGGAGGTGAAGCAAGTATGCTGGAAGATTTGGGGGCTACAATCCGTACAATCCATGAAGCCGGAATCAGTCACGGAGATTTGACGACACACAATATTCTGTGGGATGATGAGGGCGGCTTGTCAATCATCGATTTCGGATTGGCTCAAATCACTGAAGATTTGGAGCCGATGGGATTGGATTTACAAGTTCTGAATGAGTGTTTGAAAGCGAGTCATCCATCTATTGAGGGCGCCATAGATCGAGTGATTTCCGGTTATCTATCCAAAGGTGGAGAAGATGTCGTGGCACGATTCAATGACATTCGAGGTCGTGTACGTTATCATGGCTAAATTGATTGTACTAATTTCATTCCACTGAACGCGAGAAGTGGACAACAAAGTATGGTCACCAGGAAATATATTGCAGCGGTTGAATGCTCATTTTTTTCGATTAAATCAAGCATATCCACACTGTATGCAGACATGGTTGTGAAGGCACCCATCACACCGGTTCCTACGAGCAACACAACCTCTTCTGATAGGGCCATTGTGACCACGATACCGAGTAGAAATGACCCGAGTAAATTCACAGTCATTGTACCCCACGGAAATCCCTCGGGCATCGATTCACCAACGATGTATCTCAGAATGGCTCCGATTGCACCGCCCAAGCCGACCAAAGCGAGCATTTTGGGTTCCATGCAGTGTGCAAGGCAAGAGAAGACTTCAACCCTCACCTCCATTTCGCATGTACATGGCGACTCTGAACTTCTTGACTGGCAATCGAGGTAAATTGTCAGAGGCGGANGAATTACTTGGGCCNCTTGGCATTCATGTACAATCATTCCAAATCGNGGGGGAAATCCCAGACGTGATCGAGCCGCAGAGCGAAAGTCTGACCACGGTGGCATTAGCGAAAATCGCTCAAGGTGTAGAATTGTTGGCTGCCGCAGAACGNCTCCAAGAGATGCTTTTGGTTGAGGACACTGGATTGTTTATNGATGCGTTGCCAGATTTTCCAGGCGTATATTCATCACATGTTCTCAAATCACTAGGCTGTCAGGGAATTTTGAAACTCTTAGATGATCATCGNGACGCTCGATTCATCACGACCGCCGCACTTTGGACCGGGGAAGCTGTTGAGGTTTTTGTCGGGACTTGTCAAGGNAAAATAGCGACCGAAATTAGAGGTCAAGATGGATTTGGATACGACCCAATTTTNGTGCCGAACGATACNGAAGATGAGAGAACATTTGCAGAGATGACTGCTGANGAAAAATCTGCCATCAGTCATCGTGGAAAGGCCCTTNNCGCTTTGTATGAATATATTGAGGGGACGGAGCCAAGCGTCGGCATCCCTAAGACGGACACTTANGTGGCTNGACTGGAGGCGACAACAATGGTCACGTTCTTACGACTAATGTTGTGGTTTGGTTTGTTTACGNGTGTCTTGACCTTCTTGGCTCTCGCTGGAACCATGAACTCCCTAGTGCAAATGATCTTTGGAGCTNCAATTTTATTGCTCATTATTTTCCTGATGGGNACGGGNGGTGGTCGNAAGGTAGAGCGTGTGCGGAAACGCTCTGAAAAAGTGGAAACCGAACCAGAGGAATTGAAGGAGGAGTTGCCTGCTCCTGTTCAGTCGGATGTCGATGTTTCCTCACGACGAAACGCGAAATTGTCTCGCAGTCGAACCAGTGCTCCTGAACCAGAGCCAGAGCCCGAAGAAGACGAGGAAATCACGGTTAGCCTTGCAGATGATGAGGTTGAGGTCAGCGTTATCGATGAAAATGTCCACGTTGCAGAGGAATATGTCGCTGAGATTGATGCCGAATCAATGGAAGAAGCAGATATTGAATCGTTCATTGACGACCGGCGCGATCGCCACGCACTGATTCGTCGCCGAATTGAAGCACGTCGCCGTGAACAATTGGCCGAGATTCGCTCAGAAACCGCCAAAATTTACCAGTCCGCAGATGAATCTGAAGACCTCTTGGCTTTGGTAGCATCTGAGAATCACGGACATACCATTCATGAAGTCTCGGAGAATCCCTCACCTGGAAGCCCTATCGGTGCGGTGTTTGTTCGTATCGATGAAAATCGTTTGCTCAAAGTTCGTATTCCAATGGATCAAGGATTCATTTCTGGTACCGAACCCTTGCCTGATTTACCTCCACTACCAGAGTTGGGAGATTTGCCCTTGCCTCCACCTCCAGCAGGTGATTTACCATTGCCCCCGCCTGCTTCAAGTTCAAAGTTAGATGCATTGAGAGATGAAATCAACGAGTGATTTCCATTACCATAGCATTGAGAAGGATTGGCGCCTACGGCGCCATATGAGCACAACTCCCGAATCTACAGTTCTCAAAATCGAAAATGTCTCTGCCGAGGATTCAAGTCCTGCTGGAGGATTGATTTCAATCTGGACCGTGAACCGCCCAAACAAATTGAATGCTCTCAATGCTGAAGTCAATGCAGCGATAAAGTCAGCTTGTGCATGGGCTGAAAGCAATGACGATGTACGAGTCGTTGTCGTTACCGGCGCTTCACCTGAGGCCCCTCCAGAAGGAAAACGGGCCAAGCCAAATTCGTTTGTCGCAGGCGCTGATATTTCTGAGTTTGAAGGGATGTCGAGTGTCGAAATTCGTCCGATTTTTGATGACAATGTATGGGAGTATGTTTGGAACTTGAGCAAGCCGACCATCGCAATGGTTGACGGCTTTGCCTTGGGTGGAGGGTCTGAAATCGCACTCTCCTGTGATCTAAGAATCGCCACTGCTCGCTCAAATTTTGGAACGCCGGAAATCAATCTCGGACTCATCCCTGGTGGTGGTGGAACACAGAGATTGTGTCGCCTGCTCGGCTATGGACGTGCGATGGAGATGGTCATGTCTGGTGAAATGGTCAATGGTGAGGAGGCCCATCGAATTGGTTTGGTCAACCATCTGGTAGAACCCGACGAATTGAGAGCCAAAACCATGGAAATTGCGCAGGGTCTTGCAAGTAAATCACCCCACACAATTCGTATCGCAAAAGCAGCCGTCCGTGCTGCACTAGAGAATCCATTTAGTGCAGGAATTTTGGCGGAGCGTGATTTGTTCTGTGCCCTGTTTGATACCGAAGACATGGCCATTGGAGTCAAAGCATTCCTCAATCGAGAAAAAGCGGAGTGGACAGGGGCTTAGGTATGGCGAAAGAGGCTCTCGTTGAGACAAAAGATCTCGGCAAAAGATTCGGCGATTTTATCGCATTACATCCGTTAGATGTGGCCGTTCAAGCCGGTGAATTTTTCGGGGTTTTCGGACCCAACGGAGCAGGTAAATCAACCTTCATCAAACTCCTGACTGGACAACTCAGTCCATCGATTGGTTACGCGAAAGTATTGGGTACAAACGTAGCAAAGGACCCGCAGAAAGTGAAAGCCAATGTTGGAATTGTTCCCGAATCAGAGAGCCCACCATCCTATCTGACATGTGCCGAATATCTCGACTTTGTTTGTCGGATTCGAGGCGTTAAAGACATTGATACGAAGGTAAACTACTGGTTGGAATGGTTTGGAATTGAAGACAAACGTGAAACATTGTGCAAGGATCTCTCNAAGGGNCAGCGCCAGAAAGTGATGCTTGCGGGTGCATTCATTCACGAACCACGATTGCTGTTCTTGGATGAGCCATTTGTCAACTTAGATCCAATCTATCAGCGCAAGTGTCGTGAATTGTTGATGGAGCATATTGCCAAGGGGGGGACGATCTTCCTCTGCTCACATATCCTCGAGGTTGCAGAACGAATGTGCACCCGTGTCGCTGTCATCGATCATGGACGGGTGCTTGCAGCGGGGACCTTAGATGAATTACGAGATCAACCCAGCGAAGATTTAGAGGACATTTTCATTCGTTTAGTCGGCGCTTCTGTTGCTGAAATTGAGTCACAGGAACAATCCTCTGAGGAGGAGTAATCCTGGAAACAACGTTGCGTGAACCACCGGGGTTCTCCAACTCCTTGCGCTCAAACTTCTTGATGATGTTTCGAGAAGAGTGGCGACAAAATGTTGACTTTGCAAAAAAGCGCCACATCATGATGTTCCCCGTCATGTTAGCGCTGGTTTCAATGGTCGTAACCGTGGGGCTGCGATTTCTGACGGGTGATGCGGGCATTGAATCCGCCTATGACACAATGAAAGCAGCTGAAGCACAATCGGCTAAAGCATTCACTTGGAACGAACTGAAAGTTGGTCTTCATCTGTCATTATTCATGTTTAGCTTGGGCATGGGTTCATTTGCATTCGTGGGAAGAAACATGGTCAGTCAGCGGGCCAGTGGGAAGTCGTATCTTCTCGCCAGTCCGGCACTTCTCCCTCTTGAATTGCCACCTGTTTATCTTGCATACTATCTCAAAGAAGTAGCATTTTACCTCTGCCTGATCTTGACACCGGTGGTCGGGGGAATGTGTCTTGGTATTCTCTTTGGCACGTACACTGGGATTTCTGTCCCACTGATGTGGTCTTCGATTCCTGTTGTTCTCAGTTGCATGCTGGTGACCATGATGCAAGGTTTGGCCTTGTCATTTTATGCCAGTGCAATCTGGTCTCGTTCGCGCATTGGTTCATTCCTTATCCCAATTATCGCAGTGATTGCGGGAGTCATCGTTGCCTTGGATTATGTACCACTAGAATCGGCAATCAGTGGTTTGCATGTGCAACTTCACCATGATTTCTTTGTCCTACCTCTCGCCGCCATTGCTTGGTTTGTAATCGCCACAATGGGGGCCTATCTGGTCCCTGACGATTTCGAAGTGAGGGTTACGGCTAGGACGGATTTATTTGTCCCTGTTCACAATCGATTATTTTTCCTTGGGAATGGGCAAATGCGTACATTGGTCGCCAAAGAAATCGCAGATGTGTGGCGTTCAGGAACCATGTTCAAAATGCTCGGATCTTACTGTGTACCTCTACTATTTTTGCTGGCATTGGCTTGGATGGCTGACTTTGCCACCAATGGTGACATGCCGATTCCCATCAATTTGCTTTCATATGCTCCATTCTTGGGCTTCTTCGGATTCAATTTTTACTCTTGGCTGAATGCGGTTGATAGCCCAGATTTTCTAAATGGATTGCCTGTTCGTGTGCCCCAGTTACTGCGAGCAAAAATCATCGTATACTTCCTGATGACTACTTGGATATCAGTCCTCTTTCTCGTACTCATGGCCCACCTTCTCGATCAATGGGTTGGGTTATTGCCCGCTCTGTTGGTGATGTTTGCCAACTCAGTGTACATTGTTGCACTCAGTGGGTTGCTCATGGGTCTTCGACCCAATAAGGCGATTTTTGACACCCAAATTATGGCGATTTTCTGGGTAGCAACCGTGCTCCCACTGGTGTCTTTGTTTCTGCTCTCATTTACCCAAGGAGACATGTCGCTGTATGCCAATCAATTTGATCAAATTCAAGCGGGAGGGTTTGATGCAGAATCGAGTATTTACACCGATGATGCAGAGGTGTCCTTCCAAGGAATCGTGGCTATTTCAGTTGCTCTGTTGGCACTAGGTGGAGCCTTCCTCTTGATGTTGGAGCGCCGATGGGGGCGTTCAGCTTTCGAAAATTGATTCGGCAGAACTGGATTTTGGATACAAAGGTAGGGAACCTATGGTTCCCTGCGGAATCTTATAGTGTGCTAGCGGTATCGACCACCAAGGGCAGGAGGTATCGAGAATGGCGCGGAGAGGAGACGGTGGCCGGCGACAACGCCAACGCCGCCAACAAGTGCAATATGAGGAACTCGACAAATATCCGGTGATGCCACCCCACGCTTTCGCCCGAATTGTGCGTGATTTACGCACTTTGAACATCATTTACCAAGTGATTGAACCACCTTTGACCAAGAAGGAAGAAGAGGTTCGATCAGAAATTATGACCATCTTCATCCAAGCATTGACTGCAGATATTGAAGAAATTGATGCAAATCCCGAGTTGTATCTTCGAGCGGCGATGGATCAAATCATCAAATCGTATCGATTGAAGGTCAACAAAAAGTCTCGTTCGAAGATTTTCTACTATCTCAAGCGNGACCTCATTGGCTACGGTAGAATGGACGTCCTGATGAATGATGCCAANGTAGAAGACGTAAGTTTGGACGGAACCAACATTCCAATTTTCGCCTACCATCGTAAGTTNGAATCGGTTGAAACAACCATTGCNTGGCCCGATGATGTCGAATTGGAATCCTATGTAATCAAACTCGCACAGCGTTGTGGAAAGCACATTTCTGTGGCNGAACCTCTACTGGACGCGACACTCATGGACGGTTCGCGAATTGTGATGAAGTTGGGCCGTGAGGTATCGACACGTGGTTCGACATTCTGTATTCGGCGCTTCCGTGAAGATCCATTCAGTCCGTGTGACATTGTGGCCTTCCGTACCATGACCAGTTTGATGGTCGCCTATCTTTGGATTGCATTCCAGAATGAAATTTCAATGTTGTTTGTCGGAGGTACCGCTTCCGGAAAGACAACCACATTGAACGCGATGTGTTTGTTCATTCCATGGCAGATGAAAATTGTCAGTATCGAATCCACCCGTGAGGTGAACATCCCTCAGCCCAACTGGATNCCAGGTCTAACCAGACAGGGATTCGGNGGTGAATCGAGTGAGGGTGAAATCGGTGAGTTCGAGTTGCTGAAGGCAGCGTTGCGTGAGCGACCAGAATACATCATTGTGGGTGAAATTCGTGGTGCTGAGGCATACGTTCTNTTCCAAGCCATGGCAACNGGTCACTGTTCATACTCAACAGTTCACGCAGACTCTGTACCCAGCCTAGTCCACCGTTTGGAGAATAAACCGATTGACATTCCACGAGTTCTATTGCCTGCGCTNGAAGCGGTTTGTATTCAGATNCAGACACGTATCAATGGGCGACGTGTACGTCGAACCAAGCAAGTAGTCGAGATTGTCGGTGTAGATCCCCACAGTCAAGAAGTGATTACGAATGAGGTGTTCAAATGGGACCCTGCTCGTGANGATTTCGATTTCTCAGGTAAGTCCTANGTGTTGGAGAAAATCATGGTCAAGATCAATTTCAGTCAAGAAAAGATGCGCCAAGAGTTGCGAACTCGAAAGCGAATTCTCGATTGGATGGTTCTCAATGANATCCGGAAATCAGACCAAGTGGCTCAAATCATCACCGAGTATTACGTTCGCCCGAACGACGTTTTGGCTCGAGTGGATGGGCTGCGTTGATGAGTTGAACAAGGGATAGNTTACTGAGNGGCATAATTATGGCAAAGAAAAAGGANACAGGACCTCTTTTTGAGGGAATGGTCCTTACCGAATGGCAAAAATTCTCTAATGCCATTTTTGGTGGATTTTACCGTAAAGGTGCACGAAATGACAAGGAGCTGATGAAGACGTTGGCTCAGGCTGACATTCGTGTCATGCCAGAAGTGTACAAAGCGACCACGATGATGTCGACGATTATGACGGCAATTGGCTGCTTTGGTTTGTTGGCTCTAGTGTTTGCACCCGGGTTTGGTGCTGTGGCCTTCTATGAAAATCAGCAAACTGCTGAGAGTGTCGACCCCTGTATCATTTGGGCGTTCGAAAACAAAGAGTTGATCGATACGTCGTTGGGTTGGTCGAGTGAAGGTTACGANTACGGTGGGTGCCCATTCTATGAGACCAAGACTATGGGATTTGTAGCAAAAGTGATCATTGTTGCTTTGTTTGGATTCCTATTGCCCTATGGTGCTTTCAAGTATTTCTCAAATACCGCTCAACGTGAAAAAGATGCCCGTGGAG
This sequence comes from Methanobacteriota archaeon, assembly GCA_002701965.1. Lineage (GTDB taxonomy): Archaea > Thermoplasmatota > Poseidoniia > Poseidoniales > Thalassarchaeaceae > MGIIb-P. The sequence goes on from NZXM01000066.1 coordinate 9,951, forward strand.
AGCGGTTAGAGAAATTCCTACCCTATGCTGCATCGTATACAGCAGCGATGTCAGCGGCAAACGCGACACCGATGAAAATTTTCAAATCACTAGCAGCTAATGAGGAAATTTATGGTGAAATTGCATATGATTCAGCCATGATTTATCGGGATATCACACTCTTGGGAATGGACTTGATTACCGCGATTAAGCANGCAGTTGATCGTGCCGCATCTCCGTGGGCAACCGAGTTTTTCCAAGGAATGGTAGGAACNTTATCCAGTGGTGGNAATCTCAAGTTGTACTTCCTAAANCGTGCCGAGCACTACATGCGTGAGAACAGAATCCGCCTAACAGTATTCCTAGAAACCCTTGGATTGATGGCTGAGTCGTATGTTGTAGTCGCAGTGGCAATGCCTCTGTTCCTCATCGTCATGCTCGTGATTATGTTCTGGGTATCAGGTGCNGGTAGCCAAATCAGTGAAGGAATGGTGTACGGNATTGTCATGGGAGTNCTTCCAATGATTCACATCGCATACTCTGGATTGGTTTGGTTGATGAGTGAAGAACAAAAAATGTGAGNGGAGGTGAAAGAGATGGCACGAAAGAANGACAAGATTCGCGTTAATCTTGANCTTCCAAAGGACGANAANACACAGTCNAATTTCATCGCGATTTTNATGGTTGGAATGTTCCTAGGAATCAGCTGCCTAGGATTCTGGATNACCAACGCAGATTTGGTCTTCAAACCGGCCAATGGCAACCCAATGTTCCTAAATTTGGCATGTCCNGATTCCTTTGATCCNATGGATCCNGCNGGNCCATCATATTATGACAATCAAACCTGCTTTTTGACAAAAGAAAGTTCGAAGGAAGAGGTATGGGAAGAATCGTGGCCTCGTGTCAGTCCACCNGGNCTGGCAAAATCATTTCAGGTNCCTGGNATGAGCAATTCTCAGTTGATTCAAGATGGGCAGTTACANCCNCATCCGTTACAGCCGATGACNGTCACTGTTTCAGCAGATGCATACNAGAATTATGANTTCCAAGTGAAGATTTACCACTATGCGATTGGTTCTCAACAGCAAAATGANATTTTGTCGATGACCTGTNNTGCCAATGCGGGCGACTGTNCNNNNTCNATNCCCAATGCAGANCCNGGTGGNGAATATCAATTCTGGTTGATTTTCCCACCACCCCCCGATGCNGATAGTTCAACCATNCTCAACAAAGTCGATTTCAGAATCGCNGTCGACTCTTGGGANGGTATNCCNGGGAACATGAACAACAAGTCGCTTTGGCTNGGTCCGGAAGTCAANATGGGTCCATTGAGTCTGCGACCAACNATGTTCGTNAACTTCTTTGGATTNGGNTTCCTNTTGATGGTCTATCCAGCCGCACTTTACTCNGANCGNCAGATGNGGAAAATCGAAGCGGTTGAAGACAAATTCCCNGACTTTTTGAGAGATTTGGCTGAGTANTGGAAAGGTGGNCTTTCNATGACNCTCGCNGTNNGNACNCTNGCNAATTCTGANTATGGNGCNNTNAATCCNGANATTAAGAAAATGTCNGATCAATTGTCGTGGGGTATCGCGTTNGGAGANGTTCTNGANATGTTTGCNNAACGTGTNGGNACNCCNNTGGTNNTNCGAGCGGTNAGNCTGGTCACNGAAGCNAANAAAGCCGGNGGTAAAATNTCNGATATTCTNGTNACNGCGGCNAACGACAGTCGTGAAATTCAATTCTTGAANGGTGAACGTGCNCGAGCAATTGGTTCGTACATTGCCGTGATTTGGGTATCTTTCATGGTGTTTATCGGCGTGATTGTCGTTCTTTCAAACGTCTTTATTCCAGCGATTGCCAGTAGCAATAGCGGTGGTGAAAGTGAGACGATTGGAAACATGCAGATTAACGCAGTCGACCCACTATTCTTCCTAGTGGTCTTCTTTTACGGTGTGACNGCACAAGCNNTGGGCAATGGNGCGATGGCTGGAATCATGGCCACGGGNCGCTTGTCCACNGGGATGAAGCACGCAGGAATGATGATGATNATCTGCTTGGTTTTATTCAATNTCGCGGCNTTCGCTCCAAGTTTGATTGGTGTTCCTCAATCCGTTGGATTGAGTCCCGACATTGGCTTTATTCCGATTACAGGAGGATGACCGATGTTGCCTCGTCGTGACAGAACAGATGAATCTGCTCAGGTTCACATNCTTGANATGATTACACTATTCTGGNTGTTTTTCATGACGGCGACNTTCATTTTACAACTCAAGGTTCCAGATCCAACTTCACCAGCAAGTGATGGGATACTCGATTTGGCTGCAGAAGATGTCTNCGACAGTTTGGCNGGTGCATCTGCATTAGATGAGGCAAACTACTCTTCGCGNCTGNCCGAGATGCTTGCCACTGAGGACAACGAAATCACCTGTCAGACCATGTTGGATACGTTNTCNGCNTCNATACGTGGAAATTGTTGGTTGGCTGTTGATGCNGGCCCNCTGGAGCCCCATGGNATGACTGCNCAACCTGAAGGNCGTTCCTTGACCATCCATCANCTGGTACATGNGGATGGGCACGTTTGGACTGTCAGCATCCAGGTNTGGCACACNGGAGGTGGTGCATGATGCGTCGAATCCTTNCCAAAGANGANACTGGGCAGATGTTNNTGATGACCGGCCTCATTCTGATGTTTGCATTGTTGACGATGTCACTGAATACCGTNCGAACCGCCAGTTTGGGTGAACCCTACGATGCGCAGGAGGATGCTGTATTGGATGCAAGTGCAGAGACATTGGCAGCTTGGCANCCNNTGATGGAGAACCGCTCTGCAGACTTGTTTGTGGCNGGAAATAATGAAACAGAATCCGCCCAAGCAGCTGCGGATTCGATCTCTGATGATTTGATGCGNCATGGTGAAGCACGNGGTGTGGAAATNATTCTNTCNGANATTACNGTCNCAGGAGAAGGAAGCACACGTGTGGTGACTGCAAGTGCCGGAATTGCCGACAGTCATTCGCGTTTNCAAGTGACCTTGGAAGCNACAATTGACTTCTCTTGACNTNAGATGCCGNNTCAAACCTTATCCTCCAACAGTGATTGGTNTATCCATGGTCGAAATTGANTGTCCTCATTGNGATGAAGACATTGAATTAGACGATGATGAATTTGGATTGTTTGAATGCCCATATTGTGAGGAAGAATTCGAATGGGNGGNAGANCAGAGNAAAATTGAGATTCAACCNGCTTCAGATTTTTCTGTNTCCGATTTATACAACATTNTNCCAGCNGGATTTTTCATTGCTGGCCTTGTTNTCATTGGTTTGATTTTACTTTGGATTATCATGGGTTTTGCAAACGCAATGTCTTGTGGTTGGCAAGCCACATGTTAAATNGGAATTNAGCCAATGTAATTCTTTGATGTAACCTTGTATTGCGTTAGCGTCGTCCAGCAGCATACCATGCTTCGTTGAGCCACTGGCGAATCATACCAACACCGTCTTGATGNAAGCGTGTATCGACGACTTTCCATTCAGCTCCTGATCCNCGCTCCTCAATCGCGCGCTGAATNGANCGAATCCGGTCNAANCCAATTCGGTATCTTTCGACCCCACGCCAAGTATTCGCTTCCCTCGCTTCNATCCGTTCTCGATGTGTNGNCTCATCCTCAATTTTGACCACTACTCCAACTGCCGCTCCTCCAGCNGCNTCCCANGCNCCNAGCAAACGNCGAGAAGGAATGANGTGAACNCCTTCNAGAACCAANTCGACNCCTTGTTGACGAGCTCGTTCAACTACCGCTTCAATTCCAGGTTGTACTGCTTCTGCTGCATCTTCCCAATCACTGGATGCGTCACCAATNTCACCNCGACCGTACGAAGAGCGAATNAGTGCAGNGTCNGGAGAGGACATCGTTGCGCGCATCACTTCACGAATGGTATCCGATGAAGCAATTCTGGCCAACCCCATTTCATGTGCCAGAGCCTTCGCAAGAGTCGTTTTCCCAGCACCCGTTGCNCCCGAAATTAGTACGAGACGGGGGATNCTTTCACCCTCGGCCATACCCGTCCGTGCTCAAAGGCGGTTTTTGACGGTGGCGACGATTTATTCAACGGGGCGTTGAATGGATTTGATNTCAAGGAATTCCTCTAAGCCATGGAGACCCAACTCTCGNCCATTGCCTGACATCTTGTATCCACCAAACGGTGCACTGATGTTGAAGGGGCCTCCATTGATGCTGACTTGGCCCGTTCGCATCCCACGTGCAAAGGACATGGCGCGNGCTTCATCGGCTGACCAAACACCTCCTGAAAGGCCGTAAATCGAATCATTGGCCAATGCCAATGCTTCATCCTCAGTTTCATAGGTTGCAATCACGAGAACNGGGCCAAANATTTCCTCTTGCCAAATGGNCATATCGGGTGTGACTCCGGCAAATACGGTCGGTTTGACAAAGAATCCAGTCTCCAAACCATCCGGCATACCCATGCCACCAACAATCAGTTTGGCTCCTTCATCCATTCCGGATTGGATAAACTCCGATACGCTGGCCTGCTGTCGAGCACTGACCATAGGACCACANCGGGTTGANTCATCTANTGGGTCGCCTGCAGTGTATCGAGCGATTCGNCTTGCGATGACTTCACAGACTTCATCATTCATTGATTCGGGAATAATCAATCGCGTTAGNGCTGAACAGGTTTGACCTGAGTTTTGGTAACAAGCTCCAATCGCCATTTTNCCAACTAGTTGTGGGTCAGCATCATCGAGTGCAACATTCGCACTCTTGCCACCCAATTCTAGGGTGACNCGCTTGACAGAGGGTGCAGCAGCTTGACTGACACGTACGCCAGCACCTGTGGAACCCGTGAATGAGACCATGTCTACATCTGGATGTGAAGACATGTATTCGCCAACNTCTGAACCATGTCCACTCACCAGATTGAACACACCGGCGGGCAATCCGATTTCANCGAGGAGGTCTGCTAGCATGAATGCATTGAGTGGTGCTTCTTTGCTGGGCTTGAGCACCATGGTGCAACCCGCAGCCAATGCGGGTGCGACCTTGCCAATGATTTGGTGCAATGGGAAATTCCATGGAGTGATGAAGGCACAAACGCCGATCGGTTCCTTGATGATTAGAGAATTCCGAACTTCGTGTTCCCATTCGAAGGATTCCAGCATTTTGGCATAAGAGCGAGTAACCACCCGCGGGGTTCCAACCATGGCCATACGACTGTATCCAATCGGTGTACCGACTTCTGCCGTGATGGTTTGTGCCAATTCCTCAGTATTGTCTTTGATGGCTGCTGAAAGTTTGTTCAAAACCTCAATTCGTTCTTCGATGGAACTCATTGACCAAGATGTAAATGCATCTCGNGCNGCGGTAACAGCNGCATCAACATCTGATTGACTCCCTACAGGAACTGAACCAATCGTTTCTTCAGTCGCTGGGTTCACAACTTCGATGACTCCGTCACCATTTGCTTCAACCCATTCGCCATTGATGTATAGGGAGTCACGTCGCATCATGTATGGCCGATTCATTCGCAACTTATCACCTTCATGGAATTCAATAGTGAGAACCTCGACCGCCCACCATGGTCCTAGAGGTTGAGTATCGGGGTTCTGTTGCAATTGCCACACTTTCCGCTGAAGCCGCACGCAATGCATTCAGTAGTGAGTCCATGCAGGGAATTTCAGATACACTCAATCAACTGATGGATGANGNGAANGTGAAGNGNATNGTNATNACNGGTACNGGNAANTTNTTCTGNGCNGGNGCNGANATNGAAGAGTTCCAACGATGNATCGATGAGGNTCGAATTGGCCCNCTTGTNGACAATTTGACCAGTATTTTGCATCCATTACAAGTTCGTATGCGAACCGATCCAACGGTTCTGGTTGCCGCAATGAATGGGGCCGCCGCAGGTGGCGGGTTGGGACTTGCTCTAGCCTGTGATGCTNGAATTGCAGCTCCAGAGGCTAAGCTTGCTGCCGCTTTCTTCAAACTTGGCCTGTCACCAGATGGTGGAACAACTTGGCTCCTGCCTCGACTGGTTGGCAATCAAGTGACTCGTCGCTTCTTCTTCAATGATGAGATTTGGAATGGTGAAGAAGCTCACCAAAAAGGTGCAGTCGATGCTGTGGTTGGAATGGATGATCTGATTGATACAGCGGTTGAATGGGCTACAAATTGGNGTAANTGGTCNCAACTTAGCCGAAGCGGAACCAAGCAATTGCTAGACGCCTCAACTTCTACGTTTTTCCAAACTCAACTTGAATTTGAGCAGGCTCTGATTATCGCGGCTAGTCAAACCAAGGAATTTGAGGAAGGNGTNGCNGCTTTCTTGGAAAAGAGAGACCCTGACTTTGATTGAGGGATTTAATGCCCACTCGTTTGATTGTCATGCGGCACGCCGATAGCAGTTGGCCANCAGGTGTCGATTTAGATCACGACCGCCCCTTAAGTGCGCAAGGTCGGCTTGAAGCACCAGTGATGTCACAGGTATTGATTCAGCGTGATTGGATACCCGATATCGCCTTGATTTCCAGTTCAGAGAGAACTCAGGAGACCTTCTCATTGATGATGGAAGTTGAATCTGAAATTCGTCCAGAAATTTATCTTGCAGATTTAGAGATGCTTCTACCCATCGCGACTGGAATCGAGGAAGAGAAAACCACACTGATTCTTGGTCACAATCCTGGTTGTGAAATGCTTGTGGTCACACTCTGTGGAGAATATCATTCGATCCCTCCTGCAACTTGTGCCTTGTTTAGCAAGAATGGGCCAAACTGGAATTTGGACACAGTCTTGCGATTCGATGAAGTGGATTAGAGATCGCGTTCGGATTTTTCATCATCAGTCCAGTCATAGAATCCCTTGCCAGTTTTTTTGCCCAACTCCCCGGCTTCTACCAACTTGTTGAGCAAAGGATGGGGGCGGTATGATTCATCATCAAAGGCCTCTGCCAAGTTGTTGAGAATATCTCTTCGAACATCCAAGCCAACCAAATCGGTAAGTTCCAACGGCCCCATGGGGTGCTTGTAACCGAGGCGCATTGCTGTGTCGATATCTGCTGCGCTTGCCACTCCATCGGCCAGCATTCGAATGGCTTCATTTCCAAGAACGACCCCGAGGCGGCTGGTCGCGAATCCAGGGACATCATTGACCAGAATACACGTTTTTCCCATTGCTTGGCCAACTTCACGAGCAATTTCGATGGTTGAATCAGCAACAGAATCATGTCGCACCAATTCNAGAAGTTTCATGATTGGNACTGGATTNAAGAAATGCATTCCAATGACCTTCTCAGGNCGACTGGTGGCGTTTGCAATATCNGAAATTTTCAANCCNGAAGTNTTGGTTCCCAAGATGGCACCTTCCGGCGCCAACTGATCTAAATCTGTAAAAATACGCTGCTTCAATTCAAGGATTTCCGGCACTGCCTCAATCACCAAATCGACCCCATTGACTGCATCAGCCAACTCGCTGAAAGGGGCTAAATTTTGACTCCAATTTTCCTTCTGCTCTGCAGTTGTTTTCCCTCTCGAGATTCCCTTGTCCCAAAATGCATCAATACGATTCATGCCTGCTTCTAGACCATCAGGAAATGCATCAAACANCCGTGTATTCCAACCGGCTTGAGCACANACTTGGGCAATCCCTGCACCCATCGTACCGGCGCCGATGACGGCAACTGTACGAATGGNCACTCGCCTCACTCCCGGCCGTAAGCCGCAAGTGCGGATTGGAACAGGCGCTGTCGGGGCACATCGTGCTCNAAGAACGAGTAGAATGGAGCTAATTTTTTCAGCAATTCGATCGATGCAGCGTAAGCACCATACTTGAACGGACAAGCATCCGTTGTGTTGGGAATATCAAAGCCAAGTTTTGCCAAACCCTTTCGAGTATCTTCATCCCAAATTGCNTAGGTGTGTTTGGTAAAATGTAGATATGCAGAAAGTCGAACAACGTCACTTCTTGCTTCTTCGGTCAGGCTCTCNATCAATAGTGTGTCAGGGAATCGAACCGCATAGAGGAACAAGAGAACTTCACGTTCNGTGTCACTTTTCCATTCNCGTCGCTCAAATCCCATCCACTCATCAATCAAGTCAAGGGTATGACTNGAATATGGGCGACAAATTCTGTACAACAGTTCTTCATATCCNTCTGNGTCTTGGGCTTCGGAGTGNTGGTGAGANTGGAATAGTTCAGGNACCNTTTCAAAGAACGGNACGAGAGCCTCNCGNTTCACATTCATTAGCCCGTAGGCGAGCATTGTCATCCATTCATCTCCTTTCAGTTGCCCTTCCATTCNCGGTATTGNATCCACTCTTGTGTCAAGTATTCTTCACGNAAGATTCTCTCATCTTCATCTGTGGGTAGGACTGAGTCGAGNTAAGCTTGCCANTCTTCTTCATTTCCTTCGAAAGGCTCGCCATGTACGGTCCATTTTTGCCCATGATAGTTGCCNAGGCCNCGATTGAANTTGTCGCTGGGGATNAACAANTCNGGTTCACCNTCTTTTCNTGGCTTGCTAATTCGAACCATTTCAGCTTTGATTTCATTGAAGTAATGCATTCTGGATTCTTCATTCANNTGCTCNCGAGTTGCCTCGACTTCAGATTCTCTTTCATCATANCGTCCNTTGACACCGTANACGTATGCCCACTGGGCGGAGGTACTCTCATCGGTTCCGAAGAGATCTAANCCNGTACTCACCCANTTGTTGATGTATTTCTGGAGNAAATCCATGGGGATGACGCCTTGCTTCACAATGCGNCNNAGNCCGTTGGCACCTGTTCCAAGATGGAATGATTCTTCCTTGAGCATTGGNCCCATNCTGGCCGCNANTGGCTTGAAAGAAGAAGTNCTCANCATCTTGAGTTGGAACTTTCCATCCCTGTCAATGAAGTGNGTGAAGCAGAAGAAATCAAGCCAGTGGTCAATTGGTTCGTTGAACGAACCNANGAGCCTCCCGCGTTCTTCTTCATTCCTGTTTTGATTTGCCATNGAATTTCTTTCAAGCAATTTCATNGCTTCACGAACACCTTGCTCACCGAAGAATGTGCAAAGCAANTAGGCCATTTGCCAACCATGACGNTGTTCTTCACACATGATTCGAAGGGCNGATTTTCGATCGTATTCGGTGGGNGCAGAATCTAGCAAGTGATTCTGTTGTTCAACACTTGCAAATTCAGTGTCACCTTGGACGGTTACCATGGAGATGATTGCATCGCGGATATTCTGTTGTGGGATTTGCATTCTTCGCTCCCACTTTGGCATTCCTTCAAAATCACCAAATTCGATTTGATCTCCGGCAGTATCCCAATCGAATTTGATATCAAAAGTATAGTCGCCTAACCAAGTGGGGTCGAAACCAATTCGAGTTTGCCATTCTTGGAACTCACTAATCCAAGCTTCAAAGTTCGGAGTGTATGTCTCCACAACCTCAGTACTGTTGTCATCATAACGCATGCTGTCCCGTAGGGACAGTCATATTTCAAATNGCGTTTTTTGACTTCACTTTCCTGAGAAGCGGGGNGTGCGTCGTTCGACATATGACGCAATCCCTTCTTTCGCATCTTCTGATTGGAANAGGTCTGACTGCAATTCACGCTCAAGTGCCAAGTGGTANTCAAGAGGAATCTCGATTCCACTNTGCACACTTCGCTTGATGTTTCCAATTGCCTTTGCCGCAGCAAGGGGTAGGGTGAACTGGCCTGCATAATCAAGAACATCCTGACGGAATTCATCTAATGTCATGCTGTCATACAAATCATGCACCAAATTCATCTCTTTCGCTTCTTCGAATGAGAACTTTCGTCCAGTAACCATGATTTCCATTGCACGGGCTTTGCCAACCAATCGAGATAGGCGTGCGGTACCACCCGTACCTGCGAGTACACCAAGAGCCACTTCGGGCAAACCAATCTGGAAGTTACCCTTCAGTGCAATTCGGATATCCGCGGCCATGGCGATTTCAAGTCCTCCGCCCACTGTGTGGCCGTTAAGCGCTGCAATGACCAATTTCGGAGTTTGTTCTAAACGAGACAAAGTTTCGTTTGCATGAAGGCAGAAGAAGTACTTGTAACGAGGTGACAAACTGTTCAGGTAGTTGATGCTCGCACCCGCAGAGAAGAACTTCTCACCATGTCCAGTCAACATAATGACTGATACATCGCCATCGAATCGAGCGTTCAGAATCGCTT
>NZXM01000067.1 GCA_002701965.1 Methanobacteriota archaeon
GACCAGTGCGATAAACACCATTATTGCGGTCACGGTGCCCAACATGCCTCCGAATACGAACATCAGTTCACTCCAGTGAATATCGTGCCAATTTGAGGCATTCATTCCTTCTGAGCCATCGCTCATGATTTCGTAGAACATCACACACCCTGCGATTGTAAGTCCAGCCAAACTCAATGCCTCCTTGTGTCGCTCCTCTCCCATCATAATGCAAAATGCACCGGCAAGGGCTGAAAACAGAATCAGGGCAGTCAGGAATGTATCGACCCATGTGCCCCAAATGGTTTGGCCAATTCCATTGGCGATGGCTGAAGGTGGTTCAGAAATCAGCATCCAAGCAATCCATAGCAAACCGGAGTATGCCATTACAAATCCCATCGGGCGTAAACCACGGGGGAGGGGGCCTACTGGAGAGGGGCCGGAAAATGTAGCAATCAGTGTCCCTGCGGCCATAAAAGTGACAGGNACNAGCATGTGNAAGAACACTGCCAGCAGGGCTGTTTCTGGNCCATCATCTCCTCNNGTANTGGTTCCAAAAGCAACAATCNAAGCGATNGNTACAACAAATNNAGGAATCGTCAATCTTTTNCTCAAATCCTTTCGATCNGTTAACCAAAANCCNAGAGCAAGACTTGACANGACCANNGGTAGCCAAAAGGCAACNCGAGGGTCTNCCGTCCCGNACATGNTACAACGCCAATGGTTTAGGTTCATCAACGTTGACCGACTTTGCGACGCAGTCGCTNGATTTCTGATTCTCTCGCGCGCGACACCCTCATATAGAGGCCGATGGTCGCAGGCTCGCACCCAACGGTGAGGAGGCTCAATCATGGTCAAGATGCCACGTCAGGTCAAGCGCTACAGTCCCAAGGCTGGACGCCATACCATGCACACCGTTGAGCGCGTCAAGAAGCGCCGTGCGAGTGAATTGAAGTGGGGTCAGCGCCGCTTCCGTCGAGTGATGGCTGGATACCGTGGTTTCCCTCGTCCAAAGCCAGAAGGTCGCGAAAAGCCTACCAAGCGCGTCAATATTCTCTACCGTTGCACGGAAACCGGTAAAGCACATACTCCTCCATGNAAGCGAGCGAAGAAATTCGAACTCGTTGACAAGTGATTGAGGTGAAAAAAATGGCGAACAGTAAATTCCTTCGTGTACACTGCCGAGATTGTGGCAATGAGCAGATTATTTTCGAGCGAGCAAACACGGTGATTAATTGCGGTGTTTGCGGCTCAGTTCTATCCCGTCCTGCGGGTGGAAAGGCGCAACTAACCGGTGCCACCGTAGCTGAGATCCTCGAGTGAAGGGGGTCAGGCAATGTCGAAACAAGATGAATGGCCTGAAATCGGCGAATTCTTGGTTTGCATGATTAAGACTGTCAAGCAAAACGGCGTTTATGTTGATCTCGATGGTTATTCAGGTCAAGAAGGATTCATTTTCATCGGCGAAGTTGCTTCAGGTTGGGTCAAAAATATCCGCTCAATTGTCCGAGAAGGTCAACGTGTTGTTGCCAAGGTCATCAAGGTCAAGAAAGACAAGCGGAGCGTTGAGTTGAGTATCAAATCCGTCAGTGATGAACGCCGAAGAGACACCTTACAGCGTTGGAAGAATAGGCAACGCGCAGGGCAATTATTGCGTATTGTGGGTGAACGCTCGGATTGGGATGACGCCAAGATTGCTGAAATGAGCACAGAATTAAGTGAAACGTTTGGGGGACTCTATGCGGCATTTGAAGAAACTGCNATCGAGAATGATGCTCTCAAAAATGAAGGATTTGAGGGTGATTGGACATCGGTATTCATCGAGACNGCTGTTGAAAACATCATTCCGGAGTTCGTCAATATNCGNGCCATTGCTGATATTCAGATTCATGGAAGTGAGGGAATTGAAATCATTCGCAAGGCACTTTCAGCAGCCGAGGATTGTGCTTCAAAAGATGATGAGGTCCAGGTATCAGCATTCTATGATGGGGCACCGGAATACAGAATTGAATTACANGCACCTGATTGGGATGTCGCTGAATCACACTGGGATTCGGTTGAGGCGGCCATAGCTGAGCACATCAGTGCCGAAGTCGGTACGGTCGAAATCTCTCGACAATGAACCCTTGAACAAGAGAGATGTTCAAAGGCCTCACAATGGAGGGTTGCGTTATGGCTCGGACNCGATTGCAGAAATGTACCACTTGTGGCGCGTATGGCCTGTCTGAGATCTGTAAGGAATGTGGTGCACCAGCTCAAGCTGCAGTGCCGATGCGTTTTTCGCCGGAAGATGCTCGAGCAGACCTGCGTCGGAAGTTGAAGAATGTCGAATCTGAAGATTGGGTTGAACAACTCCCNTCTCCGGAGGATGAGGAGGAATGACTGCCTCTATCCATTGGGTTGGAACAACTGGATTGCCGAAACATGATCTCATTGTTGCTGCNGTCCCTGGTGTCGGAAACGTGGGGAAACTTGTGGTTGACACCCTCAATCAAGAACAGAATGCAACCTTAATTGCCCGAATCATTCATCCTGACCTACCACCTCATTCAGTCCTAGAAGACGGTTTATTGGTCCCCCCTCATCTTTCAATTCATACTGTAACATTGGCAGATACAAAAACCGTGGTAACCATTTCTGGTAATGGCCAACCGATGACGCCACGTGGTCAACACGAAACTGCGGAAGCCATATTGGCACTCGCAAATGAATATTCGACCCCCTTCGCTGTTGTGCTTGCTGGCTTAAGTGCCAATCCAGGGGATGAACAAATTCATCTTGCGAGTCCCTCAGACGATGTGAAATCCACATTAGAGCAGCGCGGCGTTGTGGTCAGTACGGAGCAACCTTCTGGAGGAATGCTCGGTTTGGCAGGTCTGATTGTCTCACTTGCTCCATTACATCAGGTCATGGCAGCTGCGTACTGTGCTGAAACTGTGGGTACCAGCGTGGACGTTGTAACTGCAGACCGACTTGCTCAGCGGCTCAGCCTAGATTTTGAATTGGGTCTTGATTTACCCATTGACAATACACGAGAAATGGCCGCTCGTTTACTCTCGATGATGGAAGGAAAGGAAATTGCAGGGATCGATTTGAGTGAAGACGACTCTGGTGCAGGGTTCTACGTTTAGACTCGTCAGACTTATCTCAAGCATAAGTCTCGACGTACTGTAGCCGAGATCGCATAGCCCGGTATTGCGGTGGATTCGAAATCCACTGTTCTCGTGACGCGGGAGTTCAAATCTCCCTCTCGGCGCCATCAAACTCATGAAGCAAAGACCTCAGCCAACCCCATGGAGGTCGGAATTACCCACGAGGGCGAGCGCACCACACAGCAATATGATGCACCCGTTTCCATAGCGACTGTTCTAGAGAAAATGGAAATCCCTCCTTCGACTGTGCTTACCGTTGTCGATGGACAAATTGTGCCACACACCTCGACCATTACCGGTGATCTCGAGATCGAACTCATCATTGTATCCAGTGGTGGCTAATCCTCACGACGCTTGAGAATCGCCAGGCGAGTATTCTTCTGGAACTTGATTTCGGGTCGTCCAAAGAATTCCGAGTAGACACCGTTCAGAATGGCGATTTCATCCCCGGGTCGTACCGAGCGGGCACTGGGGGGGACAGCAAAGGCATAGGCGACGATATCGATGCTCCCAGTACCATCTTGAATGGTCAATCTCCACTTTGGTTTACCAGAACCTGAGCGAAATTTTTGCCAAGTTGTGTCCCGAATCGTCATCACTCGCCCGACCACACTTCCAGCAGTCACCATGCCGACGATACTCTCACCATCGGCATCCTCGGGGTCGATGATTTCAATTTCTGAGAGATCATCCAATTCCACACTCGGTGTCAGATTCCATTCTGTAGGTCGACCACCCTTGATTCGTACGTGGGCACCATTGGCAATTCGGCGAGTGATTCGTTTCGGTTTCGGGAAAAAACAATTCTTGACTTCGACTCGGTCTACACCTTGCTGTAGATTGAATTTGATCTGGATATTGCCTTGGTCATCACTTTGCGGAGACAATAATCCGGTCACTTCACCACAGATGTCAATTCTAGTTAGCAAATTTTCAGAACTAGTAATCGGCCAACTTCGACCTTCATGTTGCAACTTTTCAAGTGAAGGTAAATCCTCTCGATTATCTCCATTCGGACAAATGCTTCGGTGATTACAACTTACACATCGAGCCAATGGGTCTGAATCCACACCGATGTGTTTTCCACCTGCCTCAAAGAGCTGTATTTGTGCTGGTTCAGCAGGATAATCTGCAGCATTCTCACTTCTGTTCACGAAGAGGTGGTCATAAGTTTCACGAAGTTCACGATCTAATTGTGATAATCTATCCTCATCAGGGGCTTTGATTTGTTTTACTTTGTTTGAGCCAGCATACCAAATNCGCAAGTTTTCTACACGCGATGAGCGTCCATGTGTTTCCCACCATAGCCATGCATAAATTTCNAGTTGTAAGACATATCCTGCNGATCGGTCGTTGTCACCCATTGCGGCTTTGAGGTCGATGATTGAGACCAATCCATCCCAATCGTAGACAAAATCATATTCACCCCAGAACCAATGCTCAGGNTGAATNGTTCCNAGNCTAAACGTNCCAGCATCAGGGTCCACGAACCAAGGNCTAGCAATTTCCCAAGCTTCCATCAGAGTACANTCGCCAGTGGTTGCAGCAGGATGGGGNGAATTCCAATCANNTGGGAANCCATCAGGNGCAGGCCATTGCGGNCGTTCACCTGCTCTAAATTNCGAAAGTTTNGGNCCCCCATNCGTCTTCAAGCAGCGCTCGACTTCTTCGAGATGAAAATCAATGGTTGCATAAGCCATCTCTTGCATCAATTGGTCATCTAAATCAGACCCACTTCCAATCGACATGGGATTGTCTTCAAATTCTTCAACATGCATCTGTTTGACATGCGGGAAATGAAGGTCACATCGGGCTCTAGCCCAATCACGCAGTCCATCTATAGAGTCTAGCCCTGCTAGAGTTTGTAGACCTGGTGCATTGTATCCTTTCTCAGAATCTCGCACTGGGCGCTGTTCCTCATCGAGTGGTGTTTGCAGAATGTCCCATGCATCCTCATCAGAGACTAGCAGAGGCCCTTCCCGAAACACTCTGCTGACAACATTTTCGACAATATGTCCACGCATCATTGCAGGAACTTGTGGGCCACGAAGAAATTCGATACGTTGATGGAACCAAGATCGGGGGCAGTTCTGGTACTGAATCAAACTGGTAGCAGAGAGTCGCTTGAATTTACTGACCAACAGGTCCCCTTCATCGACAATCTGTACAGGCACGACGTGAGGCTACGCACCAACGTCCTTGAACCATACGGAAAGTGACAATCATTCTTCTTCAGAAGAATCTGGTACCTCGACAGTCAAACGTGTATTTCGTGGGTCAATCCGCAGTTGGGGTGTTCCTTCTCGCCATCCAATTTCAGCAGCCATCAATTTGACTCGGTCACCAATTTTCAATTTGTCAAATGTTTCCGTTCGCCCCATGCCAAATGCGACGACTTCAGTGAGCCCAGTCCCATCCCACAGATGTGCGGTTGACATTGACCAGTCCTTTCCTTTGGCATTGGTACCACTATTTTGCCCTCGACTAATCACGGTTCCACAAATATTGGCACGAGTGGGAATGAGGCCAATCCTTGCAATCTCGAGTGTTCCTGCATCAGAGATGGGGGCNACTTTACTGTCATGATCAAGGTAGAGACGAATCATCCCTCTCCACTGACCTGGTGCCGCGTTAACGATGACCACTTCTCCTTCATGCTGGTGTAATTGAGGAAACTGGTCGATGCCCATTTCTTCGATAACAGCTGTTTTGTCACCTGCAGTAATGGCTGCACCAATCACAGGGTCACCGTAGTGATTTGCAATCGGGCCCCAGTGCCCATGCAACGTACCTTTCACCGTGACTCGGCTGGGCAAATCGGCGATAGAGCTGAAGGGTGTTTCCGGTTCGTAAGGTACAATCTTTGGGATGAGTGAATGAAGTGGTTGTAGTTGCCCCCCCCTAGGGTAATCACAGGTTTCCGTTCCACAGCAGATTTCACAGCCGAGTGCCCCTTCCCCAGAGGGTTCAGTTGCATCAAGGTGTAAATCATCAATACTTGTCGTAGACATCTCGACATGAATCGACTTCAGGCGTTCAGTTTCTGCAGAAAAGTCTTCGATTAACTCAGCCGTGTGCACAAATCCATCAGCCAAGTGCCAAGAATTTGCAGCATCGACATCTCCTTCTTTGACACGATTTTGAGGTTTGAGTGGATGTTCGCGTGTTTCATGCCATAACCACTGNTAGAATCGTAGTTGGTGAGCGACCCCCTCGTGATTTCGACCATGTCCACGATTGGCCTTNATGTCGATAATTTGTACAGTACCT
Organism: Methanobacteriota archaeon; assembly: GCA_002701965.1. Taxonomy (GTDB): domain Archaea; phylum Thermoplasmatota; class Poseidoniia; order Poseidoniales; family Thalassarchaeaceae; genus MGIIb-P. The sequence continues at coordinate 6,402 of NZXM01000067.1, forward strand.
CGCCACCGATGAGCAACATCGAGTTCACCGGCAGCCCAGCCTTCTGGATGGAACAAACGCTGTGCCATGCTGATCCTCGGATCTTTGGCCCATGGGCGGGCAATTTCCCAAGCCTCCCACCATGTACAAGGTTCGCCTTGCGTCTGCCAACCACTTCCTATTCCGTCTTCCCAGCAAGGGGCGGGTGTACCGAATGGGTCTCCACCTTCTCTGAACGCTTCCAGATGTGGTCCACCGTTCTGCTCCAAGCATGCTTTCGCTTCTGTGATTTGCAATTTGATAGCATTTTTTATCATAGCATTCAATTTCTCACGTTTGAGTTCAGCAACATCTCTGCCATCGGCCTTCCATAGACAGTCCGTCCATGCATCCTTTGCCATTGCCAACATTTGATCTACAATCGGCCGCATCAGTGTGCGAAGCCAATCACGGAGAGTATCCAATGAATTGATTTCCATATGTTCTCCAGCATGGCCAGGTGCCCAAGTGGAATTTCCCTGTAACATGCCCTCACTTGGATCGGGCCTTTCCATCCAAATCCCCGTCACAGCCTCCTCGACAATATGTCCGAGCAGCATTTCGGGATGTGTGGCGACCCGAATGCCGAGTCTGCGAGTCAAAAACCAGTCGCGACGACATCGTTCCCAAGTGACCAGTGATGATGCACTCAAGCGTCTCCTNCTTCTTGCGTGAATTCCGGTTGCTTGTGGGATGACTGGCATTGGATCAACCCGCGTAGAAATATTCGCCACTCGATTTTTGCTCGCGATCCTTGCGACTGTCGAGTTTGTTGATTCTAGGTCGATGACTGTCATGATCTCGACGGAAGGTAATCTCAACTTGTTCNAAGAATCGATTCATTCCCNTGCGCAAGGGGAGTGGCCCAATGGCCTTGCCCGAGACTCCACCTTCGCCCTCAAAGACAAGTAAGGAATCACTCACAATATCGATAAAGTAGATGTCGTGNTCGATNACCATCGCTGCTTTTTCATTGACTTCCATGGTTTTCCTTATGGCCTTCGCNGCCTCCATTCGAGCATTTGCATCGAGGTGGGCACTGGGCTCATCCAATAGNTACAAATCGGCCTCTTTNCCTAAACAAATGGCAATGCTCACGGCTTGTAGTTCCCCTCCTGAGAGTTTGCGCACNTCTTGTTCGANGAGTTTGTCAACTTGNAGTGGGCGGATGACTGTGGTGTGGAATTCACCCTGNCGCCACTTCATACCNAGCTCNCTGTCGAGCCAAAGTTGGACACTACCGGCAAACTCTGGTTTGACATGCTGGGGTTTGTANGATACCTTGGCTTCCATGGTGCACCACCCGCCGTCCATTTCNAATTCNCCGGCAATCATCTTGACCATGGTCGTTTTTCCAGTTGCGTTTGGGCCAACCACTCCNACCACTTCGGAACTGTGGACCTTGCCATGTTCGGTTTTGAGATNGAATGTNCCTCGTGTCTTCTCTAAATCTCCCCATTCAAGAATCGGCTCTCCAATTTCTTCACCTCGCATTCGGCCTCGAAGGAATTGGATTGGTTTATCTCGAATACGAATATTTTCTTGCTCCAAGTAGCCATCAAGGTAGGCGTTGATTGCAGTCCGTGTTTGCCGTGGCGGCGTGAAAATTCCATAGGCGGCCCGCTCCCCGTAAACCACGTGAATCAAATCACAAATCACATCCAAAATCGCGAGGTCATGCTCAATCACGATGACACGTTTCCCNGATTGTGACAATTCCTGGATGATTTTCACAACNCGCATTCGCTCGTGAATGTCAAGGTAAGAGGAAGGTTCGTCGAAGAAGTATACATCGGCATCTTTCAGCAAGGTAGCGGCAATGGCCACACGTTGCAACTCACCACCNGAGAGCTCGGGTAGATTNCGAGAGAACAAGTGNTCNATACCAAGGTCTTGGCTGACTTGCTCAATCACGCCTCGTTGATCGATTCGTTCCAGTAACGCACTCACTTTACCNTCAAATGCCTTGGGAATTTTATCGACATATTGTGGNTTNACTGCGATNCTTACACCATTNNCGGCGACATTNGTCATGAAGTCCCTAAGTTCACCCCGGGGAAATGCTTCGAGGACATCCTCCCAAGGTTGTTCGCCATTCAACCAGTCTCCGAGGTTNGGTCTCAATGTACCNGATAGGAGATTAATGGCNGTCGATTTACCCATGCCATTTGCACCAAGGATTCCNACCACTTCGAGTTTCTTTGGAGCAGGAAGGCGAAACAATCTGAATCCATTTTCCCCATAGCAATGGGTAAGNTCAGTGTCTAATTCTTCAGGTAGGTTGATGATTTTGACTGCATCNCCCGGACAATGCTTTGCCCGAACCAGACATGGAGGACATGCACTTTCCAAAATCTTGCATTTGTTACCGTTGACCTGNATACATTCTGCACCACAAGTTCCNGCATATTTTTGCAAATACATGAAAGCAGGAGAATTCGGTTTGCANCGATCTTCAATCAGGACTGCAATTCGCATCTTCTCCCCCTCCCTGTTTGCTCGCGCTTGCTGTCGTTCTTAATCGGTTGCGTTNCTCACCAAAGGTGAGCATACATTTTTGTTGGTTCAGAATGAAAAGAAGCGGTGGCGCAAGTATACACCTGCAGCCAGAGTCAACTTCTCAGCCTTACTTAATTTCACGCGCTCAGTGAAAACATCTCCACCCGTCTTGACAATTCGGCGCAGGATACTGCTGTAAAATGCCATCATTGCTGCAGGACTNTAGCGGCTTTGTTTGGGAATGAGTGGCAAGAGTTTGAATCCTTTATCTCGATAACTGGCAACCCTTTGGCTGTATTCTTCGACAAAGGGTTTCCAACCNGGGTGNTCAAGCAGTTTCTCTCCTGACATGATATCATCCTCTGTGATNCCNTATCGCTCTAAGTCTTCCATTGGNAGGTAAATTCGATCCCTAGCAGCATCTTCTTGGACGTCTCTAAGGATATTTGTTAGTTGCATTGCAATGCCCCATGCCTCAGCNAATTCACGCTCTGCAGCCGTACATTCCAANCCATAAATGCCGATACACACCAAACCGACCGTTGAAGCAACTCTGTAACAGTATGAGTACAACTCTTCAAACGTCTGGTAGCGNTTGGTGTACAAATCGTCCTCCATNCCACTGATGAGGTCATCCATGTATTCTCGAGGAACTTCATATTTCGTGACGACGTCCTTCAATGCCAAGAAAATTGGGTCAGTACTCGATACACAATTGTATGCTGTTGAGAGTTTTTTCCGGAAGAAGAATAGTTGTGCCAACTTGTCCTCAAATTCGGTTCGCTGAATCACTGGTTTTGCTGCTGCCAATTCCTCGAGCTTTCGACGGTAATCGATGGCCTCGGGGTCGTTGGCACCTTGGCCACCTGGGAAAATATCTACGTAATCTCCATCAGCGATGTCATCGGCTCGTCGACAGAATGCGTAGTAGGCGCAAATCGCACGTCGTTGGTCAACTGGCAGATACTTGAATGAGTGATAGAAGTTGGCAGCTTCTCGCTTTGTCAGCTCTTCACAATAATCGTATGCAGCCTGCAACATTTGTTGTGGGAGTACCTCTTCTTCCCAAACTGCAGCTTCGATATTCTCGAAGGGATTGATCAGTTCTCCACCTGAACTCACGACGCCCATGAAGTGTGCTGATTCAGCAGCCAACTCGAATGCAGTAATACTGGCGGCACGGACTGCTTCTCGAGTTACACCAACCGCTGCTCTCAACTGCTCCAACCGTGAGTTGACTGGTGTACCTTCCTCACCCTTTCTGACGGGTTCATCCTCGATGAGAATGAACTCATCGATGAATTCGGAAGAGCGCTGGTTCACGGTCTCAGACATACGCGTCAGTGTCAGGGTGGGATGATTCCTTATTGAATCCATCCCTCAAAAGTCCAAGTGGTCCCCTTTGGGGACCTAAAGAAGAAAAAGTTCTTGTTGAATCAGAATCAGCGATTTCGATTCGAAATCATCAATCTTCGACCGCCACCCGGCAAGATCAACGAACGTTTGGTTTTTGAAATCAAATCCTTCATTTCGACCCTTGAGACCTTTACACGATTTTCGGAGTCCAACACATTTTGTTCTCGGAGCATCGCTACAGTTCTTTGTCCAATTAAAACAGGGAGCATACAGGCGGCACGAAGGCGGAATTGTGAGTATGGGAGCATGGAAATATATTCCACTGCTGCATCTAAATGTGCATCAGTCAGATCCAGATATCTGTCGTATAGTGGGCGAAATTTTTCCATGTTTTCTGGTTCAATCAAATCGCTAGGCTCTAGATCATATTTTTGCATTGAGTCTACTGGTATATAGCAACGGCCAAATCGTAAATCTTCAGGTATATCTCGCAAGATATTGATCATTTGTAGCGCCTTCCCAAAGCGAAGTCCCAACGAGAACAAACGCTCTCGTTTTTCACCCACTGAGAAAGAATGATTGAGAATATGATTACAAGTCATGTGCGTCCAAAAATCACCCACACTTCCAGCCACTCTATATGCGTAATCGTCGAGTTCCACATCGGTTTGTAGGGGTGATACTGAACCGGTTTCGTTGGCTGGACCGAATCGTTGCAAGTCCAAGGTCTGCCCAGAGATAATGATCGCTAAACACTCTCGCATCAATACCTTGTCATCTTCACCAAACAATTCCAGAGCCAAAACAGCCGGCCCAACATTTTCCATCAATCTCGCTTCACCCTCATGCTCCTGTAATGAAGCAATCTCGGAAAAATCCGGTAACTCATTTGAATCTCCTTGGACGACAGAGTCATATTGAGTCAAAGCCTCAATCAAGCGTTCTGCTGAACCAGATTTTGTATCCGCAATTGTATCTGCAACTCTAGCGAGTAAATAGAGTAGGCCAACCTGCCTACGAATGTTCTTTGGCAACATCTCCAATGTCACAAAGAATGAGCGTGAAGTATCTTTCAACAGGGTATCAATTTCCGTATTGATTAGTTGTCCCATTTCTTCCCCCCTCGTCCATTCTAGAAGGCTTGTGTTCTTGACACTGTGGGCATCACGATTTAGACAACCTTTTCAAAAGAAGGCATGACCCTCCCACCCGTAGGGGTGGGACCATGGACTGTAGTGTGTGCGGGGAAGAAATTCCTGACGACTCTCTTTTCTGTCCTGAGTGTGGTGCCAGACAAGACCCCTCAAATTCAGGTGCGATGGGCAGCCGTAACTTTGGCGTAGTCAGTTCACAGGCGATTCAAACCACTCATGACATGCAGTCTTCGGACGCCTCTGGTGGGTCTGCTACAGCTAGTCCTACGGATTTCATGAATCAAATTGCAGGTCAGATGGCAGGCGATTCCATATCGCCAACTCAGCCCCCGCAGCAATCATCTCCATCTCCTCATTCATCAATCACAGACCAAGTGGTCGACCGAATTGTAGAGTCTGAAAAAGCCGAAAAGGCTGATGCTCGCAATGAGTGGTTGGCCATGAACCAGCAAACGGCTAGTGGTGTACTGGCTGGTTTGGCTGGAGG